>NZ_VSZO01000011.1 GCF_008312935.1 Roseiconus lacunae
GGAAGATTAATTCCATCCAGTGCAGTCTACGAAAAGCTAAAACTTGTGTAGATACCAATGCCCAGTGGGAGAGTGAAATGACTTAAGCCGAATCATTCGTGTTCAACTGCTTAGTGCCCGATGGCTGATGGGCCCAACCCAATGATCTTCAATGCGCCAAATGTCTGATCGAGAAAGAGCACCATGGTGTGCTTAAGAAAAAAGCCCTCAACGGTACATTACCGTTGAGGGCCTAGCAGGTTCAGAAGTCTTATGCTTTGGAACGGGATTCGCAAAAGCGAAGGTGACCGTCTTGGAGCGAAGTCTTCTATAAGGTTACTGGTTCAGGGCTGTATCGATGACTTCGTTGCTCGCTCGAGTACCGAGGGCTCCCCAAAGGCCGTAAGGGCTTTTCGATCCTGGCGCCGAGCCTGGATGCGAAGTGTTGATCGCGGTGTTGTTGCGAACGGTTGGGTGACGTGAGTCGCCTGCTTCCACCGAGTCGGTCATAAAGACGACAGCGCCGTCGCCCATCAAGACGTGGACGCCGCCTTGGTGACGACTGCTTGGGGGCAGGACTCCGGTATCGAAGTCGCCGCCGCCGCCGATGCAAACCTCGCGGTTCGGTCCCAACATGGTGGTCATGCTGGTGTAAGTGGGGCAGGAGTCTGTCCAGCGGTAGCCGCGTTTCCAGCCGGTGCTAACCAATCCAGGGTTAGACGTGTTCCCAACCGAGGGGTCCCAGAATCGGGGGCGTTCTGGATCGATCAGGTTTGCGTCTTGGCAGGCCGAAGGATTGTCGTGGATGTTCGTCCAGCCGATGTTGAAGTAAGGCTCGGTGCGGACGTCGCGGTCACCGAGGCCGGTAGCGATTTCGCCGGCCGCGATCGTGTTCGACAAACCGTCAAGTACGTCGCGGAACTTCATCGCTCGTCGGTTGTAGAAGAAACCACGGTTAGATGCATTCGCTTGAGCAATATGGCCTTGGTTCCAGGTGTTGTTTTCCCAACGCCAGAATCCGTGATTCACCCAGTCGGTTGCATCGCCGATACATGCGGCGTAGTTGGTGCGAGCCAGTCCGGGAGGCGAAACGCCAGGATCCGATGGGCATCGCAGCGTTGGCAATTGAGTTAGCCATGGTTCATAGGTGCCGTGCCATGGGTGGGGGCCCATCGCGGGAAAGTCAAGCGTTCCGTCGCCGTTGGCATCGTATGACGAGGAAATCTTGTCCCAGATACCTTGCTGCTCCATAAACGGAGTCAAGCCAATCAGCCAGCTCAAGCGGTGCCGGTTGTTCGCTTGAAGGTCGGTGCTGCCGATTTGCCCGTTGGTGCCAAGGTGGTAGGTACCACCGGCCTGCTTCGGAAGGCTTTTGTAGGCCGAGTGATAGTTATGAAGGGCAAGTCCAATTTGCTTGAAGTTATTGCTGCAGCTCATGCGGCGGGCTGCTTCGCGAGCGGCTTGGACGGCAGGAAGTAGCAATCCTACAAGGATGCCGATAATTGCAATTACAACTAGAAGTTCAACCAGGGTAAAGCCGCTACGCGACTTACTTAGTGGAGTTTGTGCCATGCAAACATGTTCTCCGGGGAAAGGGAAAATTAGTTAAAAGGAAGGGACGGAGTATTTAACTTAGGTGTAAAGTATTTGGCCTATCCTAAATGCTCCAGTTCACTTGCGAATTCCTCCGAAGTTGTTCGCAGAGATCGGTCAGGCACGTTCCCACAATGGGGAACGAAGATCCCTTGCCCACCTTTCGAGAATCGAAAGACCCTGACTAGTGGACCCTCCTTTGGCGGTCGCCTGAAATTATGGCGTTCAACGGAACCGCAAAGCCCGATTGGGGTTCAACTGTTTAAACAGCCCCTTATTTTCATATCGCGTCACCTATGCTCTCTGAGACCGTAAGCCAATCGCCAAGGATGGTAGAAACACTGCTGGCATCACTTTATCTGCCGCGGTGGAACACTTCGATGCAACTGATCGGGAACGGTGAGACGCTAAAGATCCCAGTCGGAACCGCCGGGTTGGTCGTTGTCCAGGGCGGCGAGGTGACGGTTTCGTTGGCCGGTTCCAGCGAGTCGATTAAACTGGCGGCTGCCGATCACGCCGTCTCAACCGGATCTCAAGATGCCGAAATCCGTCCTGTCTCGGGCGCGGCGAAAGTTCTTGTGGCAACCTTCGATGCGATCGGCTTGGAACACAATCGCATTGACAAGCTTTTGCCACCGCTGACGTTGGTTCAGTCACGGGAATACGAAAGTCTGATGCGCACCAATGGGTTGTTGGAAAACGCAACCCGCTCGGGGCTAAACGCTGACAATTGGGGCGACCAGCTGATCATCAGCAAGCTGGCCGAAGCGATCTTGTTGCAAGCGCTCGCGACCGAACTAGATCGATCGATTCCCGATCTTTATGACATGCCCCAGGAATTGATGGAGGCATTGTCGGATCGCAATATCGGGCCGGTGATTCGAAAGATCTGGTCTGACCCTTCGTTGCCGTGGACCGTTCCAATGATGGCTCGGTTGGCGAGATTGTCGAGGTCGACGTTCGCCGAACGCTTCCGTTCCCTTGTCGGCGAGCCTCCGTTGCGCCACCTCACGGAGGTGCGGATGAAGCTCGCGTGTCGCTTGTTGTCCGAAGGCGGGCTTGGCGTTACCGCGATTGGCCGGATGGTCGGCTACGAAAACGGTTCTTCGTTCAGCAATTCGTTTAAGAAGTGGTCGAATCTTTCTCCACTCGAGTTTCGCAAACAGGCGCATAATGGCGCAGATGAGAAGGCCGTCGAGGGGGCGTCCGAACCGGACGTGCCGTCAGGGCAGCCAGCATACTGAGGTGTGTCTCGCCCCGTCACTCGCTTCTAACGGGCGGTGTTTCAGAAACCGATTAGCCTGGTTTGGAACAAGGCTCGGACCTAACGGAATCAGCGTCGGGCGTTTGGTCTCTGCATCGCGGTTCCGCCGAGGCGAGGGCCAGTCGGCGAAACCTGAACAGCAAAAGCAGGGCGGAACGAACGTGAGTGTTCGTCGTGCCTGTTACCGAGATTGGGTATCGCTACTTGAGTGTTCAATCGTTGTAGCGGTCAAAGGTTGAGGAGCAGGGGCGACCAACGTTTCTAAGAACGCGATGATTGCGTCACGCCCGGGTTTGGGAAGCGACAGAAAGCGGTCGCGTGTCGCGGCGGATTCTCCTCCGTGAAGGGTGATCGCTTCAAGCAACGTTTCGGCGCGTCCGTCGTGCATGTAGGGGGCCGAATCGGCGACGCCCCAGAGCGGCGGTGTTCGCCATTCTTCATTAAACCGTGTCGGTTCGAAGCGAAGTCGAAGATACTTATCAAGCCAAACCGAGGTGGTCGTCGTATCTTCGAATTCACCTAATAGGTCTCGTGAAATTCGCATGTTCGACTCTCGGCTGGCGACGCCACCAATATTAATCCTCTCGAGGTTCTTCGTTTCGCTTGTTTCATGAATCTTGTCCGTCGATCGTGGCGCAAGCAAGACCATCTGCGACGGGTAGTCAGGAGCTTCGAAAGATAAGCCACCGGCAAGGTTTCGGCTCGACACGGGGGTACCAGATCTGTTGCGTGACGACCTCTGGTAGGGCGAGTAGCCTCGGGTGCCGCGGCCGTTGCCTGCGCCGCTTGCCGCTGGGTTGAAGTCAACCGACATTGCCTGTTCGAGGGTCTCGCTCTGGATTTCTGTCGAAGGTCCGTAGTAAGCCCCCATGGATGTTTCCAGGCCGGTGCCTTGACCGCTGATCCGCCGAGTTTCCGAGAGTCTTGGGCTCGTTTCAATCGTTGCCTTTCGGATGTAGGGTTCGGCATGGTTAAGGTCCATCAAGCCGGAGCCCATTTCGTGGAGCAGCAGGTCCGTGTAGGCGCCTTTTGCGGGACCGAGGTCCGGCACATGGCAGACGGCGCACCCGACAGATGCGAACAACTGTTCGCCTTGCAAGACCACCTGTCGGTCATCGGCATCCTCTGGGATTCGGCGGGTCGGGACCGGAAGTGCGGCAAGGTAATCACGCATCGCAAGGACTTGTTCGTCGCTGATATCGACTGACGGATTGCGATAGTTCGGGTCGGTGGGGTCGGTGGGTTGGGGGCGACGTTTCGTTTTCAAACCGACTTCGTTCGCGCAAGCTTGATCGGTAAACTCTGCGAGTGACGCAAGGTTGGCTCGCCATCCGAATTTCCCATAGCGTCCGTCCCGAAGCGTCGAGGGGCGGCCACTGATTTCCGGATGCTTTGACTGAATGGAGACTTGTTGTTTAAGTACTCGGTCCGGGACTTGATCGAGCAGTCCGGCGCCAAATAGTGCGGTGGTGTTGCGTTGATAAAGTCGGGCCTGAGCGGTGATGGTGTATTCGCCAATTTGGTTTTGGATCTGAATCGGATACGCGTTGGCGAGGCGTACCTCGGCGGCATTTTTCAGGCCGCCTTCGTCCGCAAACTTGGCGGGGAGCAGTTCAATCAATTTTGTCCTGCTGGAATCATACGCAGACGTCCCACCAAAGTGAGAGATCGCGCAGGTGTTAATGATTGTCCCGTCGGACAAGCGAAAGCCCGGATGAAGTGACGTGATCATGGTTGCCAATACATCCGGTGTCACGCGACCGCCGTCGATTCGCATCTTTTCAATCCCGATGGTCTTGGCATTGAATCGTGCATCACCGCCACCGCCTGCGCCGCCTTGGTGATGGCAGCCGACGCACGAACTTGCGTTGAAGAGCGGTCCCAGGCCATCGCTACCAAGCCGAGGGTTACCGCTGGTCCACTGATGCTCAAACAGTCGTTTACCTTGAACGATGTTGGCTTGATGCTCTGCGACCGGAACATTCGCCGCAGGCGATGCGGCATCGGACGCGGCGTTTGGAACCAATAGTGTGGCGCAGCATGCCACCCACAACGTCGTCTTCATCAAGATTCGCCTCACGTTTGAAGATTTACTGAGAAAGTCATCCTGGGACACAACCAGGCTGAGGCGTCATAGGAGGCATTTGACGCGTACTGATTTGGCTGGCTTTCCCCATCCAGCAGTTTCGCTGAACGCCGAGCACAATTTCACTTTAGGGGGACGGCACCCCCGTGTCAATGAAATTGCCGGCGTATTTTGACCGGGCGGTGAATATCACAAGCGGATCGTTTAGGTGCCTCAGAATTTCTTTTTTTCACCGGTCCAAAAGTGTTTGCATGATGGTGTTTGCAGGCCGGTGATCTACCCGCAATGCTCGCTCCGGTTTGTGGCTAATGCTTCGTTCCAAGTCGGTTTTAGGATTCGCCGTATGGCGTTGGCCATGGCGTCGTCGCAATCACCGGGGCGAACGCCAGTCGGCTGATGAGCCGAACTCGTTTTTTCGAATGGAACGAAGTACTTGTTGTCGGCCGAGTGGCTACGTTCGCAGTGTCAACAAAAACCGAAGCGTTAGTTCGGTCCCAAGTCCTGCAAGGCTGAGTTGATGTTACCGACATAGACCATTGCGATCCGCATGATGAAGAACACGAGTAGGCCCATCACGGAGATCCAAATGACTCCGGTGACAATGCCCGATATCGTTCGCATCGCCATTTGTGAACGGGCTTCGTATTCATCGGCAATATGCTCGATCGATTCGCTTTCGGTTCCTGACAGTTCGGATACTTCGACTAACTGCAAGAATGTATCGGGAAAGATATCTGTTAAACGCAGCGCTTCGGACATCGTTGAACCGCGTTCTTGGATCGCTACCTTCACTGTTTCGGCGCCGCTTTCGTAGTAATCGCTGCCGGTGCTCGCCAAGGCAAGCTTGACACTGCGGATCGGATCCAGTCCGGCCCCGATCGCGATCGCAAGGATGCGTGTGAATCTTGCCAGTGTGATCGTTTGAAGTGCCGGGCCAAGTTTGGGAATCAGGTAGAACACCGGGACCAGATTGTGCACGCCGCCGAGGTTTTGCCGAAACCCATAGATCACCGCTGCGATGATGGCGGCAAAACAGGCGATGTACAGCCAGAACACCAGCACGCCCGATGTGCCACGTAATCCCAGCCCGAGGATGTCGGTCAGTTCTCCGCCGCCGACAGGGGTGAGGATGCCCATGATCCAGATGACGATCGAGAGCACACCGATGGCAAGGACCAACTGAATCACCGGCCATGCGATCGATGACATGAACTGTCGCCGCAGTTTCACTTGTTGTTCGTAGTGTTCGGCTAGCGTCAGAAACGTCCGCTCGAGTTTGCCGGTTGACTCGCCGACATGAGTCATCGCGATCATCAGCCGAGGAAAAAAATTGGACTGCTTCTGCATCGCTTCGTGGATTTGGAAGCCCGATTTGATCTCTTCGAGCAACTCTGAAAGTGCTGCTTTCTGTCGGGGAGAGCCATACTTGGTTTCCGCTTCGAGCAACATCAGTAGGCTCGCGCCTGCTCGCAGTCCGACGCCCAGTCGTCGACAGAACGCACCGGCGGCAGAGATCGGCATCTTGCTAAACATTAGGGACGTTTGGTTGCTGGGGCATGGTGATGCCGAGTCGTACGAGTAGCGGCATGGCGTGGATTGGCATCGTGTTGCTCGCGGTGTGATCGCGTCGAGGCCCACGGGTTACGACGGCTCTCCGCCGGGGGCCCATTGTCAACGCGAACGCCGCAGCGACAATGGCCAGGGGGCGACATTCACACCAGTTTTTCTGCGGGCTTTTGATCGCCGAAGCGACATGTGCAGAGGGGGCGGGTCGCAGCGATTTATTGATCAAAACGGGACGCAACGACGGAATTTTGCTGATTTGATTATCTACCGATCGCTCCGGTGGTTGTTCGAATGCCGTCGAACGACGAACATGCCTGTTCAAGGAACGACCACCCCACTTTCCTCCATTTGACCAATCATGACTTCCTCGTCTGAATCGGGGCCCGCGGATTCGTTCGCCGGTCCCTGCGCGGTCGTGCTCGCGGCCGGCAAAGGCACTCGCATGAAGAGTGATTTGCCGAAAGTTTTGTGCCCTGTTGTCGATCGCCCGATGATTCATTTTGTGATCGACGCGTTGGAAAAAGCCGGCATCCATCGGCAGATCGTTGTCGTTGGCTATGAAGCTGATGCGGTAAAAAAGGAGCTTGGGTCGCGGCCGGACTCGAACATAGATTTCGTACTCCAGGCGGAGCAACTGGGCACCGGTCACGCCGTTCAGTGCTGCCGGGAACAACTTGAGCATCAGTCGGGGCCGACGATCGTCGTTGCCGGCGACTCGCCACTGATTCAGCCGAACAGCCTTCAGACGCTGCTCAATCATTTTAACCAGACCAATCCCGCGTTGCTTTTGGGGACACTTAAAAAGGACGACCCAACCGGTTTGGGGAGGATCGTTCGTAGTGCAGATGGACAATTCACCGGGATCGTCGAACACAAAGACGCGACGCCCGAGCAATTGGAAATCTGTGAAGTCAACATGAGCACGTACCTGTTCAACACCCCCGATTTGCTCGAGTCGCTGGGACGGTTGAAGAACGATAACGCTCAAGCGGAATACTATCTGACCGACTGCGCGCGATTGCTTTACGAAGCCGGTCGACCTGTGGAAGCCCTGCCCGCACTTCAACCTTGCGAGTCGCTTTCGATCAACAATCCGGACGAGTTGCGTCTGGTCGATGAAACTATGCGGAAGATGGGATATGCGTGAGCTAAAGATTTTCAGCGGCCGGGCCAATCCCGAACTGGCGATGAAGATCTGTCGCCACTTGCACTTAGAGCCCGCTGCGATCTCGCTGGGGAAATTTCCCGACGGTGAGAATTTTTGCAAGTTGGATGAAGACGTTCGTGGTCGCGACGTTTTCTTGGTCCAGCCGACGTGCCCGCCAGTCAACGACAACTTATTCGAGTTGTTGGTGATGATCGATTGCTGTAAGCGTGCTAGCGCCGAGCGAATCACCGCGGTGATTCCATACTACGGGTACGCTCGCCAGGATCGCAAAGACGAGGGGCGAGTGCCAATTACGGCCAAAATGGTCGCCAACCTAATTACCCGGGCCGGCGCCGATCGTGTTCTGACGATGGACCTACATGCCGCTCAGATACAGGGTTTCTTCGACGTTCCTGTCGACCACTTGTACGCCGCACCGGTGCTCAATGAGCACTTCTCCGGTCGCGGGCTGACCGACGACAAGATCGTTGTGGTCAGTCCCGATGAGGGAAGCATCAAGCGTGCCGTCGGTCACGGTAAACGCCTCGGTGGGCCTTTGGCGATCGTCGACAAACGTCGGACCAATGCCCTGGAAGTTCGGCAAAGTACGATTATCGGTGGTCCGATCGAAGGCAAGATCGCGCTGATGTTTGACGACATGATCAGCACGGCCGGTTCGATTTGCGGGGCGGCAAAGCTGGTTCACGAAGCCGGGGCCGCGGAGATTCACATCGCGTGTACTCATGGCGTGCTATGCGGCCCTGCCATCGAACGACTTCGTGAAGCTCCGATCGATTCACTCACCGTCACCGATTCGATCCCAATCCCGTCGGATAAGATGTTGCCCAAGATGGTCCAGTTGACCGTCGCGCCATTGTTGGCCGAGGCGATCAAGCGGATCCACCACGATCAGTCGATCAGCGAACTGTTTCGCGAGCGGTAGCGAACGTTGAAAAACGGCGGCTTGTTAGCAGCCGCCAATGACGGACCGCAACAGTTCTAGCCGCATTGGTAGGGACGTATCGCACTGCTTCGTCAGTGGCAGTGTTACCGAGCCATCGGCTCGAAGTGTCGTTGCCGCCGAATGGATTCCGGGGCGACCTGACGGTAGGAAGCAACGCGCCAATTCCGGGCCGGGGTCAATCCCGCCGATTTGCAGTTTCACCTGGGGCGGCTCATTCGCCAGGTGCTTGCGGTGCGGTGATCCGATCCGAATTTCGGGAGGCAGCTCAGTCAACGTGTCGACAAGCGACTGGTTGCGAGCCCACAGCATCACGGCAGCCAGGTTGCTGTGTGCAGTTAAATTCACCAGGACGGCTCGGCGAAGTCGACGTTCATCGATTGCGGTGTTGGATTCGGAAATGAATTTGACGAGCAAGTCCGCCGCTGCTATTGCTTCGCCCTCGGCAAAAGGTGCATCGGTCAAGATGACTGCAAGCGAATTGCTTTGCAAAATTGTTTCCTGTTCAGCCGATGTCAAACCAGCGTCGTGATCGATTCTGAGATCACGATTGCGGCGATTCTCGATCAGTCCCGCGATCATTGAGGCGGATACGGACGCCGATTGAATCAGCTGACCAGCGGGCCGTTCCAGTTGCCGAGGCAGTCGTGTCCAGCGCGACTCGCATTCCCCGATCAGCCATATCGTTTCGGCGTGCGTGCGAATGTCTCCCAAGGTTGCCGTGACGACTCCGTCACGCGAGATTGTTCGTGCGGCCGCGTGGAGTTCATCGAGAGGGCCGTCAGCGGCGAAACGCACCAAACCGCGTTCATGCCAACTTACAAGTTCTTTTGATTCTTCGATCGTTTCTTGGTCAAACGCGACTACGGGGGCCGCCGATAGTTTGAGCGTCTGTCGAAGTGAAGATAAGTCGAGTTCCGAGAAATCAAACGCCGACGTATCGATCCGAGGCGGCATCGGGTTTCGCGCCGCTTCAAGCTCGGTGGCGGCCACGGGGCACTGGAGTTGTGGAGATTCGTTTGAAGTTGTGGACGAGGTCTGCACCGGCCATTGCAGATCATCGCAGCACAGTGGGCAGAACGGACAAACGAAGGTGGACGCCACGAAAATTGGCCTTACGGGCTGAAGTTGTTGCCGGGGAGATTGCAAATCCGTATCACGGTCAAGCTTTGGTGGTTGATCCAGATTGATTGCGGATCCAGCTGCGGTGCGTTCGTCGAGGTTAAGGTGCAATCAACGTAGCCAACGCCATACGAATGATAACCGTGGCTAACGCCGTAGGGCCGATGAGGCACAGGCTTTCCGGCGTCGGCGCTGGTCCACCTTCCCGCGTGCGGGAAGGTGGGGGAAGCAACATCGAAAGTTGCACTAGGCTTTGGGGGCCTTGCGAAGGTCCAGCCATTCGGTGTGGAAGGTGCCTTCTTTGTCAGTCCGCTGATAAGTGTGGGCACCGAAGTAATCGCGTTGGGCTTGCAGCAAATTGGCGGGCAAGCGTGCCATCCGATAACCGTCGTAGTAGCACAACGCGGTGCTGAACGCCGGAACGGGGATTCCCATGACCGATGCCAACGCCACGACTTTGCGCCATTTCTCCTGGCAGTTTTCCACGGCGTCCTCGAAGTACTTGTTGAGCAACAAGTTTTCCAAGTTCGGATCTTCGTCAAATGCTTCTTTGATCCGATCGAGGAACTGGGCGCGGATGATGCAGCCACCACGCCACAGCAATGCGGCCGCACCGTAGTCAAGTCCCCAACCGTGTTCGGCTGATGCGGCTTGTAGCTGCACGAAACCTTGAGCGTAGGAAACGATTTTCGAAGCATAGAGTGCCTGACGAACCGCTTCAACGAGTTCAGCTTTGTTGCCGGCGAGCGACTTGGCGATCGCTTGCAGTTCGGGGTTGGAGGCAGCAGCGGGGCCGTTGAGTTTCTCACTGGCGCGAACACGGGCTTCCTTTTGAGCCGACAAACCGCGGGCGAAGACGGCGGTGGTGACCAGGGTGCTCGGGACACCCAAGTCGAGTGCCAGTTGGCTCATCCATTTCCCGGTGCCCTTCGCGCCGGCGACGTCAAGAATTTTGTCGACCAGGAATCCGTCGCCGCCTTGATCGTCCTTGACGCTGAAGATGTCACGGGTGATCTCGATCAGGTAGCTCTGCAGTTCACCGTCGTTCCACTGCTCGAACACGTCGTACAGTTCTTCGTTGCTCAGGCCGCCAAGTTCGCTCAGCAGTTGGTAGGCTTCGCAGATCAACTGCATATCACCGTATTCGATGCCGTTGTGAACCATTTTGACGTAGTTACCGGCACCACCACTACCCAGCCATTCGCAGCAGGGGATGTCGTCATTGGGACCAACCTTTGCGGCGATCGATTGGAACATTTCTTTGATATGCGGCCATGCGTCGGCGCTTCCGCCGGGCATCAAGCTGGGGCCTTTGAGGGCGCCTTCTTCGCCACCACTGACACCGCAGCCGACATACAGCAGGCCGGCTTCTTCGACCTGTTTGACGCGACGTTCGGTGTGTTCGAAGTATTCATTGCCGCCATCGATGATGATGTCGCCGGGTTCACAATGGGGCAACAACTGCTCGATGATCGCGTCGACGGCGGGGCCGGCTTTGACCAGCATCATTAGTTTCCGTGGCCGTTTGACGGATTTGACGAACTCTTCGATCGAGTGGGTTCCGACAAAGTTCTTGCCTGCCGCGCGACCGTTGATCAAATCATCCACCTTGCTGGTGGTTCGGTTGTACACAGCGACCTTATAACCGCGACTTTCGACGTTCAGGGCCAGGTTCTCGCCCATGACCGCCAAGCCAATCAATCCAAAATCGCAATCGCCGCTCATCTTTGTGCTCTTCAGGCAAATAGGTGTGAAGTTATCTGTTGGCTGCAAATTCTACGGCGTGCCAGAAAAACCGAAAGCCGGGGGCGCGAACACTAACGGGGAGCTAAAATAAATGGAGAGGCGGTACAGGTTTTGCATCAACGCGAAAACGCCAAAATGCCAAACCGAGCCCGGCCCGGTGGAAATCGTCTGATTTCCGCCGGTCACTGTCCGCCGAACGCCCCACGCTGGCTGAAACGCCGTTCTCGTCCGATTTTTCGCTCGCAATTGCACGCATTCTTGGCTGATTTCGGCTTGTTTCTTGCCCAGCGGCTGCTGACTAATTACTGTCACAGAACTGTATCTTCTCTTTCCCACGCTCCGAATCTTCTGGTCGCGACCTTGAAATTGGTTTTCCCGATGAATCGTCCTCTCCGCGCCATTCCCGTCGTCCTGGCTGTTTTACTGTTCTCGGTCCCCTCTGCCGTGTTCGGGCAGGACAATGGTGGCGGCACAGGCGGCGACACCATTAACTTTGGCCAGCCCATCGCGGGTGTCGATGTCGACGCTGCGGGGGTGTTAAAGGTTCGTACATTTGATCCCCGCGTCGCGCGGCAACGCCTGATGGCCGCCCGCCAGATGCGTGACAACGATCTGATGCGTTCGAGTGAACTGCGAAAAGTCTCGCTACAGCGACTCGAAAAAGCGGTTCAGGAACAGCTGGCGAACAAAGGCGAATTGAGCGACGACATAAAAGGCTTGGCCGGACTGACCAGCGTTCAATACGTGTTCTACTACCCAGAAACACAAGACATCGTGCTCGCCGGACCTGCCGAAGGTTTCGTCGCTGATCCCACCGACCGGCTGGTAGGAATCGAAACTGGCAAGCCCACCGTGCTGCTCGAAGACGTCGTGACCGCACTGCGGGCCTTTTCCCCCCACGGTCAGCCAACCGGTGTCATCAGCGTTTCGATCGATCCAACCGCCGAAGGCCTACAGCGTATGCAGCAATTTTTGGCCTCGGTTCGTGGTCGTGTGCGTCCCGGCGACGCTCAGCAACTCGCCCATGGGCTGAAGAACAACCTCGGACTGCAAACCGTTTCGATTCGCGGTATTCCTAATGACACCCACTTTGCCCGCGTTCTCGTTGAAGCCGATTACCGAATGAAATTGATCGGGATCGGACTGGAACAATTGCCCGTGCCGGTGAAGAGCTACGTCGAGCGTGCTAATCCGGCCGCAGTCGCTGCGAACGCGATGGAACGTTGGTATTTTCAGCCGACCTACGACGGGATTTCGGTCAGCGAAGACGGTCTGGCGATGAAAATCAACGAACGTGGCGTTCAGCTAGTCGGCGAGAACGAACGAGTCGCAGGTGGCAACCGAACGATTACCAAACGAGTCAACAAGGCCAGCCAAGCGTTCTGCCAAGACTTCACCGAGAAATTTCCCCTGATCGCAGATCGTGTCCGGATCTACGCCGAACTTCGGCAGTTAATGGACGTTTCGATCGCCGCCGCTTACATCCAGGAGCAAGACTTTTATGGTCAGGCAAATTGGGGGATGCAAGTTTTGGGCAGTGAAAACAGCGTCGCAGTTCAGACCTACACCGCGCCTGAGCAAGTCGAAACGGCCGTCAACGCAATCTGGCGTGGTAGCACGCTGATGACTCCTCTCGGCGGTGGCGTTCAAATGCAACCGCGCAAAGCGTTGACCAGTAAGAATTTGGTCGTCGATCGCGACGGAAAAAACAACGCAGTTAAGCAATCGGCTGGCCCTGCTAATCTGGACGATGGTCAGTGGTGGTGGGACTGATTCGCTTTTCAGCCATCTGAACCCTAAACTGGTCAGTGAAGGTTTCTCCTTTGCTGGCCAGTTTTTTTATGGATCGAGAGCACACGCCCATCACTCCGCCTTCGGCAGCGGCCGACGACTCGCAGGTTCCCGCTTGCCCGACAGTGGAATCGTCCGGATCGATCGATGTGAAAACGCCATCTGCTTCGGCAAACACCCCGATGGTGGTGATATACAACCAAACACAAAGTTGCCCCTACTTGGATGGGCAAGTCGCTCGCATGCCGTTGGAGCATCCCGTCATGCGACTTGAACCGGCGGGGTTGGACGATCTGCTTGTCAACGGATACCGCCGCACCGGGCCTTTTTTCTACCGGACACAGTGTCCGAGTTGCCGCGAGTGCATTCCGGTGCGTGTCGACGTAAACCAGTTTCGATTTTCATCTTCGATGCGGCGGATCATCAATCGCTGTGACCGTGAGTTACGTGTCGTTTGGGGAACCGCCAAGGCTGACCCCATTCGATTGGATCTGTTTAACCGCCATCGTTCAAAGCGAGAATTGACTCAGAACGGGCCGAGCAGCCTGGCTGACTACCACGAATTCTTAGTGGCGACGAGTGTCAATACCGCAGAGATCGCGTTGTACCGGCAGGAGAAGCTGATCGGGGTGGCGATCACCGACGTCGCGGCGAACTCACTCAATGCTGTTTACACGCACTTCGACCCCGATTTCGCGAAGTACTCCATCGGAACCCTGGCGATTCTGTTGCAGTTTAAGAAGGCTCTCGAAACCAACCGCCGGTATGTCTATTTGGGGTTATACGTGGCCGATAACTCGCACTTAAACTACAAACGCCGGTTCCAGCCTCAACAGTGGCGGGTCGATGGTCAGTGGGTCACGATTGCGGCAAAATAATACAGGTCGTGTTGTATCAAATTGCAACGTTGGCAATTGATTCGGGCGCCCACTCGAAAAAAATCCTTTGGCACAGAAATTTCACGTCAGTCCGATTCATCCCTCAAGTGATCGGCCAACCGGCTTGTTCAAATCCCCCTGCGATTGGAGCTTTCGATGATGCGTTTTGCTCGCTGGCGTATAACACGTAGCGTTTGCTCGCTGATGATCGGCATTGGCGTAGGGGCTTGTGGCATTGTTGTCAGTGCAGATCCACCGGACCCAGAGCGTGCCATCGCATCGGGCGAGTTTGCGATCGCTAAAATGTTAGTGTCGGGAGCATCTGCCAAATCGGGCTCTGGTTCACAAGTCAACGCGATTAACGGGGCCGAGCGGCGTGACCGCTGGTTGGGGCAGGTTGCTCAGTCACAGCACCGACTCGGGGACGCCGAGGGGGCCTTGGCGACGCTTTCCCAGATCGATTCCCCTCAAGTGCGGCGGAGTGTCGCCAGCGAAGGGAACGTGTTTTTGGGCGAAAGTGGGCCGAAGTTTGGTGGGGGCCCAGGCAACCCGAACAGTGCCGCCGGCGGTGGGGCGTTCGCAGATTTCGATAGCCTGATGCAACTGATTCAAACAACTGTCGTTCCCGACACGTGGGAAGCACTTGGCGGAAACAGCACGATGGCTCCGTATCCTCAAGGGATCTATGTCGATCCGCGAGGCACCGTCTCGGTCGTCACTCGATCGCAAGCGGGCGCAGACTTCGGGAGGAATCGCGGTGACGGTGACCACGGCGAACTGGCGAATCTCAAGAGTCGGCTCAGTCAATCGCCACGTCATGTGACCGCCGACTGGCGATCGCCCTCGACGATGAGATGTGTTTCGTTGCGACGGCTGCGCGACACCATTTCACGACGCCGACTACTCGGTCAGGAACTTGGTGAAGTCGTTCTGCATCTGGCCGGATTGTCGCGAGCAGAGTACGTCGTTCTTACCGAAGATGACATCATCGTCGCGTCTAGGGTCGGTGGCATCGATGACGTGGGCGGATGGTTGGTCGATCGTCAAACAGGGATGGTCACCATGCGGTCCGATTTTTTGGCTCGTTGTCTGAAATCGACGTTGTCCGATTTGCCGTTCGGTTGCACCATCGATCCGACCGCCGAGGGGCTGCAGGCGGCAATGCGAATGGCCGATGAGATTCAGGGGGGCCTGCGTCCGATCGCAACCTCCGCCGATTCGATGGCCTCGGCACTCGGCATGCAACGTGTCGAGGTCTTCGGTGCTCCCGGAAACAACGCGGCCGCATTGCTGATGGTCGAAGCCGACCGACACATGAAGCAGCTAGCCCTGGGAAAGCATCCGATGCCCGAGGGCGCGATGAATTACTTGGATGCCGTCGATCGCTTGATCGCTGATGGCCCCCCAAAAGATTTGCTGTTGCGGTTATGGTTCACCGCCGATCCGATGCGGGTTCGATGCGATCATGATCGGCAGGTCTTCGAACTTTCCGGAACTCCGATCAAGTTAAGTCGCGAAAACCAACAAGCATTGGCGACGGGACAACGCGGTGACGTGATCGCCGATCCGCGAAGTCAGTTGTTCGTCGAAGACTTTAACCGCAACTGGACTCGACTTCGTGATCAGTATCAACTGTATGGCGCACTGGAGTCGCTTTATCATGCCGCCGCGGTTTCACAATTGATACGCCAATACGGAACGCTGCCGATTCACCGACACTTGGCTGAGAGCTTGGCGGCCGAAGACGAATCCGACGATTGGAATTTACATCCTCCGCAAGAAGTCGCTTCGATCGCCACCCGTCATACTGTCCGGCATGGCAAGCAACGGCATCAGATTATCTTAGCTAGCGGTGGCGTCTTCGTTGAATCCAAGTCGCTGCTCGAAGCCGACGCGGTGACCTACGCGACGCTTGGCGATCAACACGACCATCTTGCATTGCCGCCGGTTCAAGACGATCGCTGGTGGTGGGACCTTCGCTGATCATGCGTCAGAACGTTCAACGAACGTCCTTGATACAGAGACGCGCGGAATTCAGGGCGATGGGGTAATCGTTGTGCCAAGGATGTCGTCGAGTCGCCGACGGATGATTTTGGCCCACAATCGATAGCCATCTTCGTTCAGGTGAAGTTGGTCTTTGATGAACAGCTCTTTGCGAGGTGTCGCGTCGGATCGAAGGTAGTCGCCGGCGGTAGCGATGAAGTAAGTGTTGGGGGTCGTCAACGCAATTTCTCGCAATCGTTCGTTTACCTTGCGGATCTTATCCCATGCTTTAAAGCGGCTGTGCGTTGGAGTGATTTCGATCAAAAAAAATGGCGTGTTGGGGCGGTGTTCGTGGGCCGTCGCAACGATTTGCCGAGCTAACGATTCAATCAATTCTGGTGAGTGATCGTCCGGCTTTCCGGAGACCCCGTTACCGACGAACATCACGATCGCGCGATATTGGTGTGGCGTAATCAATCGCTCGGCAAACACGGCCATGTCGGTGAATTTGGCGCCGCCGTATCCTCTTCGAATGGTCTGATAGGGCGCCATGTCTTGTTCCATGGTCTTCCACAACCGAATGCTGCTGCTACCAATGAACAAAATCGCATCCTCTGACGGCTCGATTTGTTCGTTTAGTCCATCGAATGCGGCAATGTCCTTTTCCCATCGCTCGGTCGCTGCGGCTCGGTAGGGCCCGAGCAAGTCGTTAGCGTCCGATTCGATCGTATTCGATTCTTGTGCGGGGGCTGTCCCGGCGCCCATCGACGCGATCATCACAAGCAAGCAGCAACAGCGTAGCCAAGAGTTTCGAGAATCCATGATTCGTCTAAGCCATCGAAGGGGTCGGGGAGGTGGTGGGCTGGTTTCCGTCCGGTTTGTCCGTGCGATCACGGTGCACCAGAATATAAACGCATGGTACCAGCAACAACGTCAAGATGGTGCTGACAACCATTCCGCCAAGCAGGGCTCGGGCGAGCGGGATCATCGCTTCGTTTCCCGGTGCCAGCTGGATTGACAGTGGCAACATCGATGCGACAAGGGTGAGCGACGTCATCAAGATCGGTTTCAAGCGGACGCCCGCGGCGGATAGCATTGCATCTTTGACACGTTGACCGACGGCTCGTCGTTGATTGGCAAAGTCGATCAGCAAGATCGCATTGTTAACCACCACACCGACCATCATCAACGTTCCCATCAAGGACTGGATATTTAGTGTGGTGCCGGTCGCATACAAGACGACGACGATCCCACCAAGGCCGAGTGGGACCGACAACATGATGATCAGCGGATCGACAAACGATCGAAACTGAGCCATCAAAATCAAATACACCAGTAGCGTCGCGACGGCTAAACCGATCCCGAGCATTCCCAGACCGGATCGCATTTTTTCTACCGGGCCTCGTAGCGTTACGCCGACACCATTTTCAAATTCCATCGTCGCGAGGACCGCTTCGATGTCGGCAGCGACCGAACCGAGGTCGCGCCCGTCGACATTGACATGCACGTCGTTGACTCGGGAAATGTTGTAGTGGGCAATCTCACCGGGGATGTTGACTCGCTTGATGGTCGCAATATTTGAAATCGGTATCGTGACCGGACCATCAGGTGTGGCCAAAGAGATCGGCATGTTTCGGATTTCGTCGAGCGAATCGAACCGATTCGATTCGTATTGCACGCCCATGAAAAAGTCGACACCGGTTTTCGGGTCGATCCAAATCGTTGGGGCATAGCCGACGCTGGAACCCAGTGACGTCAGAATCGTTTTGGCAACGTCTTCTTGATCGACCCCCAAATACTTGGCGCGGGTACGATCGACTTGTACATCCAATTGCGGATAGTCAAGCGACTGGGCAATTTGAACGTCCGCGGTTCCGGGAATTCGCTGGACCGCTTGTACGATTCGTTCGGCCGCGTCTCGGCATTGCCCTAGTGTTCCCGCGGAAACTTGCACATTGATCGGAGTCGCCACGCCTTCGTTGAGCGCCATGTTGACGATCCCACCGGAGACAAACAAGAATCGCTCGAGAGGATACTCATCGGCCAATCGTTCGCGGAGCCGACCGATGTACTCTGACGTCCCGGTCGTTCGATTGGCCTGTTTCAGATTCACGATCAGGTAAGCGGTATCGGGCCCCGAGTTGCTACTGAGCACCGTCGAAAACCCCGCTCCCTTGCCGACGGGGAGGCCGATGTTAGCGATCAGCGTTTCGATCTGTTCCTCGGGAATGACCTCTTTGATGGTGTTTTCAATACGCTCGACGAGGCGTTCCGTTGCTTCCAGTTCCGTCCCCGGGGTCGTTTTGATTCGCAGTTCGAATGAACCCGAATCAACGCTCGGGAAAAGTTCCGTGCCAACTTGGGGTAGCCAATAGAAACTTCCGGCAACGACCGTGATGATGGCGATCGATGCGATCGCCGGTGATGCGAGCAAGCGGGACAGCAACTTGACGTATGCACCTGATCCTTTGGCGGTCTGCCGAGTCGGTTGGGTAGGATCGGTATCAGGCAACGCCGAGTCGCGGACAAAGGTGGCACAAAATGCTGGTACCACGGTCAACGCTAGGACATAGGACGCGCCGATGGTCAGGGTCGCGGCGAGCGAAAGCGGGGTGAACAAGTATTGGATCATGCCGGTCAAAAAGACCGCCGGCAGGAAAACGGCCAGCGTCGTCAGCGTTCCTGCGAGGATCGCACCGGACACTTCCGACGCGCCATCACGAGCGGCATCCATCGGCGTTTTTCCCATTCGCTGATGACGAACGACGTTTTCGACAACGACAATCGCCGCATCGACGACCGTTCCGATCGCAAGTGCCAAACCACCCAAGGTCATGACGTTGATCGTTTGACCAGAGTACGCGAACCCGAGACTACCGATCAGGACTGCGAATAACACACTGAGTACGATGATCACCGTGGGGAGGAAGCGTCTTAAGAACACCACGACAACAATCGCGACTAAGATCGAACCGAGACCGATTTGTTTGTAAAGATTCGAGATCGCATTGCGGATGTAGCTGGATTGGTCCGATACGAGCGTCACCTCGGTGGCTTCGGGGATGTCGCCCCGCTCTTTCATCTTTGGAATTTCAGCTCCGATGCCTTCATAGATCCGATCGACCACCGCGATTGTGTTTTCGCCGGGTTCGCGAAGTAGCGGGCAGTAAACGCTTCGTTTTCCGTTGACTCGAACGATGTTGTACTGCAGTGCCGCATCGTCTTCGACTCGGGCGACATCGCGAATGAAAATCGGGTGGTCGTCACGGACGGCGATGGCGATCGATTCAATTTCGTCGATCGTCGGCAGGGTATTGCGTGGATGGATTTGATAGTCGGTCCCGCCCATCCGCGCCGTCCCCGAGGCGAGCACCAGATTGCTTTTCTGAAGCGCGTCGACGACGTCGGTCGAGTCGAGGTGATACGCCTGTAGCTTCGCCGGATCAACGTAAATCATCATCTGGCGAAACTTGCCACCGAAGGGGTGCGGAATTTGGACCCCTTTCAGCCCGCCCATTTTGTTCCGAACGGCGTAGTAACCGATCGTGTAAAGCTGTTGCTCACTCAGACCCTCGCCCGAAATCGCGGCCAGCACGACCGGCAAATTGGCGGGCTCACTTCGCAGCGTAAACGGCCATTCGATCCCAGGCGGCAAGTGGAACATATCACTCGCTTCCAGATTCACAATGTCGTTCATCGCCGAACTTGCATCGGCCCCAGGTTGAAAAAAGACTTTGATTACCGCGGCACCGGGAACCGTTCTTGATTCCTGGTGTTCGATCTTGCCGGCCAACGTGAGCGCCCGTTCGACGCGACTGGTCACGGATTTCTCCATGTCCATCGTTGGCAGCCCCGGATAGGAAAAGAAGCTGACGACGACCGGCTTTTTAAAGTCTGGCAGGATGTCGATGGTGATTCCCGGAATGACGGCGACGCCGAGCACACCGAGTGCGATCGTTGCGGCGAGTACCGCAAACCGATTTCTCAACGAAAACTGAATCAGGCCCATGGATGATGACTAAAAGAAGTGAGCGTTGGTTGATTGGGTCCCCCGAAAAAGAGACTGCTAGTTCAAGACGTTGACGGATTGACCTTCGACGAAACGATTTAGATTCGCATCAATGACTTTCGCCCCGAGTGACAACCCATCGACGATTTCGATCATGTTTCCGTTGTCCGCGCCGGTTCGGATGGCGGCAATCTTGACCGTGTTTTTCTCGTCGACGACGTAGACCTGTGCGTTACCGTTTTCGTCAAAGTGAATCGCCCGTGATGGCAAAGTCTTCGCCATCGTTTTGGATTCAATGGCGATCGTTGCTTGTCCGAACATTCCAGGCAGAAGTCGACCGTCGGTGTTGTCTAAATCCACTTCAACCGGCATCGTTCGTGAATCGCGCAGCAGGTTGGATGAACGCCGCGAAACCTGGCCCGACAGCGGGGCTTGATCGGGAAAGGATGGAAAAGAAATCGAAACCTCGTCCCCCGGATTAACGTGCGAGGCATCCAATTCGGGGACGGGGATTCGAATCCGAACGCGATCGATTTGGCTGACTACCAGTAGCGGTCGGTTCGATGGTGAGACGCTTGGTCCGACTAGATTCCCCGGTTCGACATGCCGTTCGGTGACGACACCATCGATCGGAGCCTTGATCGTGGCATAGCCAATCATGACATCGATTTCTTCGAGTTCGCGACGCGCAATTTGAGTTTCGGCTTGGGCGGCGGCCATGTCTGCCTTCGCCGCAGACCGTTTTGCTTCGGCGACCGTGACCTGAGCTTTGGAGGATTCAATCGCCGACTGTGCCGACCGTCGCGCGGCCGATTCGCTATCGCGTTTCTTGCGAACTTCGTCGAGCACCCGTTGTTGGAGCGAACCACGCTGGACGAGGTCTTCGGTACGGCGGAATTCTGACTCAGCTGCTGCGAGCGAGGCATCGATTTGGTCGAGTTGGCTTTCCGCTTCCGCCAGACTTGCTTTCGCGGATTGAACCTCCGCGTTCGCAAGCTCGATTCCAGCGGACGACCGGCGTTCGGCAGCCCGTCGCCGGGCGATCCGCGCCTCGATCACTTCGCGTTGCTTACGTACCTCGGGGATATCCACCACCAACAAAGTGTCGCCTTGTTTGACAACGTCACCGATGTCGACTCGAAGTTCGCTGACATAGCCGCTTACCTTGGGGCGGATGGTACTTTCGAAGTAGGCATGAACCGTTGCCGGCTGGACTGTCGTTCGCGAGAGTTCCGTCTGGACCAGCGCCACCGTCCGTACCGATGGAATGAAGCGGTCTTTGTCCAGCAGTTCGACTTCACGCTGCGAACCGCAACCGGCACCGCAGACCGCGATCATCCAAGACAAGGCGAGCGAAGGGATGTGCTTCGTCATGTTCAAAAAAATTGTTGGTTCAGTGGTGGAGGCAATCTTCGGAATAACCGGCACAATCGTTACCGGTCGCCGTGTTTGCCCGATGCGTGCCTGCATCATAGTTATCACAACTCGTCTTTTGGATCACTCGATTGACATTCTTGGCAGTTGCGATCGGTTTGCCCGCTATGTCCCCTCCCTTCGTTTGCCGAAGCATGATCCGTAGAACCGTCGTTTCCGGAAGTCAATGGAGTGTGAGAGACAATGGGAAAGCGAATTGCAACGATCGGATACTTAGGCCTTGCCGGGGTGGTTGCCGCCGGTTGTTCGGTGCCAAACCTAAGTCTGCCGAGTCGCGATCGCTTGTCGCGAACTGCCCTGGCCGAACAATTGCACGTTCCCGCCGAGCAACCAAGACCCGGACAAGCATCGAACCGGAATATCGGCCCGGCACCGACCGCAACGTCGGGACAGATTCACACGGCATCAGCCGCGGCGGTAATGCCAAGACAGTCGCCCGTCCAAATGGCGGCGGCGTGGGAGGATGACGTGGCGGTCGAGATCGCAGCGATCAATGCCGCTACCGCAGAAGCGCCCAACAAATTGGCGGATCTGTTGGAGGCACCGTTGACGAATGCCGCGGAATCGGCCGTTGCAGATCGTTCGCTCACCCGAATCGCTGGCGTTCATCCGCTCGCCAGTCAATCGGTGCTCCTCGGCGGCAACGAAGCAGTCCGTTCGGACATCGATGGCAGTGTCCGCGAAACTGACGCCACTGCCGCGACGGGACTCAAGCTGAATTTGCCCTCCGCTCTGGCGATGGTGTCGGCCGGTCATCCCGTCGTCGGGCATGCCCGCTGGAGAGTCCAGCAGGCCTACGCGGAACTCGACCAAGCCAAAGTGCTTTGGTTGCCTTCGATCCAAGCGGGATTCTCCTTTCACCGACACGATGGGAACTATCAAGCGAGTGATGGCTCGATTGTCGATGTCAACCGGAACTCCTTTCAGTACGGATTGGGCAATCGCGCTACCGGGGCCGGGACGACTCCGAATCCTGGCATCATCGCCGAGTTTCACTTTGCTGATGCGATCTACCTACCACGCGTTGCCGAAAAAACAGCCTGGGCCCGTGGGCATGCCGCCGGTGCGGCGCTCAACGACACACTTCGTGATGTCGCCGTTGCCTACACGGATCTCGTCGAAGCTCAGCAACTGGTCGCGATCCTTGAATCGACCGGTCAGCGAACGGATCAACTGGCAAAGTTGACCGGCGACTTTGCCGACGCCGGTGAAGGTCTGAAAGCCGATGCCGATCGGATGCAAACCGAGTTGGCTTTGGTTGAAACAAGAATCGCGGAAGCGAAGCAGGAGGCGGCAATGTGTTCGGCCCGACTCGCGCAAGTGCTCAGCCTCGACGACACACGTTTGATTGAACCGGCAGAAATTGGCATGATTCCGCTCGACTTGAACCCTGCGGCGTCGTTTGAGGATTCATCCGGCCGCGGTCTGTTGGTGGCGACGGGGCTTAGTTTAAGGCCCGAGTTGAAAGAGTCGACCGCACTCGTCGCCGCGGCTTGTGAAGCATACCGGCGCGAGAAGTACGCGCCGTTGGTTCCCAGCGTGTTGCTTGGATTTTCGACAGGAGGATTCGGCGGTGGTTTGCGGGACGAACTCGACGATATCGACAGCCGCTATGATTTTGATGCCGCGATGAGCTGGCGTGTTCGTAACCTCGGTCTTGGGGAGCGTGCGGCGCGGCGTGTACGGTCGGCGGAGGTTCAGCAAGCGAAGTACGAACGACTTCAACGGATGGATCAGGTCGCACGCGAAATTACGCAAGCGTATGCCCAGGTAAAACACTCCCAAACTCGACTCGCGACGACGCGGCGGGCGATCGAAACGGCGACCAGTAGCTACGATCGAAACCTCTCCCGGATCCGTGACGGTGAAGGGTTGCCGCTGGAAGTGTTGCAGTCGGCCCAAGCGTTGGAAACCGCCAACGTCGCCTACTTGCGATCGGTCGCCGATTTCAACCGATCGCAAGTTCAGTTGCAATGGGCACAGGGCTGGCCCGTAAACGCCCCGCGGCAATCAAGCACTGCGCAGTGATCGTTTATTTGTGCGAGCAAAACTATGCGGTATGTGCTTAAGTTCACCGAAGCAGATTTGGACCGGCCGCCTTCCGAACCGGAGAAGATGGCCGAAATCGCGAGATGTTTGACGGCGAAACGCCCGTTCGGACGATGGACGTCGCCGAAAGGAAAAGCTGGATCAGCCAGGACTAAGAGAAAGCCAAAGCAACACCGTTTTGCCAAGAAGCGAGCCGCTACACGTCTCAGGTTGAGGGGCATGAACGCATCCTGGCTGACCTCTAAGCGAAGTTTGAGCCAGCCGGAATTGCGACCAACGCGTTGCGAGAACGCTTGTTAGAAATCGAAGATCGCTTGCTCGTACCGTGAAAAGCATGCAGCTGGACAACCCTGATCGCTATTCATCTGGCCGTTAAAACTTGTCGATTCGTCGGGCGTAGCAACCTCGGCGATACGGCAATCAAACGTCTCCTCCAACCCCTTTGAACTTATCCACAAACGCTGAGATCCTCTGGAAAACGCTTTGCTTCTTCGTGAGGTACTGAGGATTGAGCGGACTCATTTTTGGCAAGATCGCATTCAGTTCCGTGCCATTTTCACTGGCGTACTCCCGTCTGAGCGAGATGCTGATATACCGCTTTGCCGCTTCTTCGTTCAGGTTCTCGTCAGTAATAAGTTCGCCGGCTTCCCGCTGCTGTTCGGCCCGAGCGAAACCGAAAAAAGCCTCGATCACACTGGCTTTGTCAGGAAGTCCATCCAAGTCGGCCTGGTTAATGAAGTCGACGAACGAAGAAAGGGGATGTGAACGAAGAAAGGGGATGTGAACGAAGAAAGGGGATGTGAACGAAGAAAGGGGATGTGAACGAAGAAAGGGGATGGGAACGAAGAAAGGGGATGGGAACGAAGAAAGGGGATGGGAACGAAGAAAGGGGATGGGGGTTTTAAAGAACATCTGGAGCCGAGGAAGACCGTTGCGCGTTCCATCAGAACGACTAGCCAACATCGTCAGCTACGGTACACATCGAATCACGAATGCTGTCGCGGAAGGCATCAACAGTAAGATCATGTCGATCAAACGCTGGGTAGGCGGCTTCCGAAACATCGGAAACTTCCAAACCGCGATCTTCTTCCACTGCGGTGGACTGGATCTTCTCTACCCACGATCATCCCGGATGGCCCCAAACACCTCTCGATAGGCGGCTACCAACAAAAATTTCGTAAGCCTACGCTGTAAAACGGCTGTACAATTCGTATGTGCTCCCTCTATCCGCTCCTAGGAAGTTGCGGCGGCAAGGAAAGCGTTAACTAATGCAATGCCAAATGGCCACTACGAAGAGTAAGACGCGATACGTACGGAACACGCCACGCATTGAGCTCACCTTAAACGGCCGCACGGACCGAGAAGTGATCCCGGTCGCGACAGTGTTTGGTAGTCGAACGCTCATCGATCGGAGTTAACGATCGATTATTCCCCCCTTCCCCTTTTCTCGTCCGGCCAACCGTTTGACCGAGAGATGCGGATGAGCGTTTGGGACAGGGTAATTCGTTGGATTGATCGGTTTCGGTGACTATTCGGAAAGCATTCACTGACTGTGCACAATTGCCGAGGTTCCTTCACCGTTCGTGATCAATTAAACAACATCCAAACTTACTGAGGTTCACTTCCGATACTTCTTGAAGTTCTCAGCCTGCTCGTAAATTTCTTTGTAGACCTCGTCCCGGTCGACGGGTGGGTAGCCGTGGTCGGCTAGGACGAGGATGAGATCGACTTTGAGTTCGGCTTTGATGTCATCACGCCTGCTCCAGTCGGTGTATTTGACTTTGTCATCGACGACCAGCTTTACGGCTTTGGATAGTTCGATCAGCTTGTCTTCGGGGTAAGTGAAGTCGTACTTGATGGCGAGGGCTTTGAGGATGTCGTAGAAGGCTTTTTCTTCGAGGTTGATCCCAAGGTCGTCACCGGCATCTAGTTCTCTTTTGAGTTCGCCAATCAAATCGACAATCTCATCTGAGAAGTCATCGAGTACGTCGCTGACCAGAACGCTTTCTTCATCCCGTTCGTTGTAGCGATCGACCAGTGATTGGAACTTCTTACTGAACTCGATCCCCTTGGAGCGATTTGTCTTTTTGAAGTCCTCAATGGCCTTGGCCAACAGTTGCTGGAGGATCTTGATCTTCGTGTTCGGCAGCTTGATCTTCTCGATCTTCGCGAGGTAGTCATCGTCGAAGATGTCGATGCCGTCGACCGTGCCCATAGTGAAGATCTCTTCGACTCCGTCGCTCTTGAGTGCTTCGGCGATCATGTCGCGGACTCGTGCATTCATCTGAGCGGCGTCGGGGGCGTTACCTTTCGTCAGCTTGTAGACGATCGAGCGAACGGCCATATAGAAGTGAATGTGATCACGCTCGCTCTCGGTTAGGCCCTCGCTGCCACAACAAATGTCGTAGGCGGCTTTCATCCGCTGAACCAAAGCCATGAAACGCTTCTCGATCTTGTCCGTAAGCATGACGTATTCGGACGCACGATTGAGGCAAGCAAGCTGGCTGACAGAATCGCCGTTGAAGTAGTCCGAAGTGTCGAACTTTTGAAATAGCTGGCGAAGCAGGTCCAGGTGGTCTTTCACGGTCACGACGGATTGTTGGATGTCCTCGATGTTCCGCTCGTCGGCTTTGTTGTAGTGAGCCATCGCCAGATTCATCTGAGACTTGATGCCGATGTAATCGATCACCAACCCTTTTTGCTTCGATTCAAACTTGCGATTCACGCGGGAAATCGTCTGAATCAAGTTGTGCCGTTTGATCGGCTTGTCGATGTAGATGCTATCCAGTTCGGGCACATCAAATCCGGTGAGCCACATATCGACCACGACCGCAATCTTGAAGTTGGATTTCGCGTCCTTGAACTGGCGTGCAAGTTCTTCGCGATACTCTTTGCTGCCCAGCAGATCGTACAATTCCTTGTCGTCGTCTTTACCGCGAGTCATGATCATCTTGATCCGCTCCATCGGCTTGATCTTCTTGCGCTCGGCCTCGGATAGCACAATCCGACCGCCGATTGTCGCTCGGATCTCCGAGCCGTCAGCGTTTTTAGGCGACGCTATCAACTTGGAAAGTTGAGCGACATTGACGCCTTCGGCGCACTCGCGGACTTCGTTCCACTCCGGACGCAGGGCGATCACTTCTTTGAAGAAGTCCCAGGCGATCTCGCGTTTGCTGCACACGAACATCGCCTTGCCTTCAACCGTGGCGCCTTCCTCGACTCGTTTTTCGTAGTGAGCCACAAAGTCGGCGGCCAGAGCCTTGATGCGGTCGGGATTGCCCAGGATGGCGTTCATCTGGGCGGTGGCTTTCTTGCTTTCCTCGATCTGGTAATCACTCGCTCCTTCGTCGGCACAGCGCCCGTAGTAAGCTTCGATCTCCTCCAGCTTCTTGTTGTCCAGCAATACCTTGGCCGCGCGGCCCTCGTAGACGATTGGCACGGTGATCTCATCCTTCACTGATTCAGACATCGTGTACGAATCGACCACTTCGCCGAAGACATCCAGCGTGGCATCGATCGGTGTTCCAGTGAAACCGACGTAGGTAGCGTTGGGCAGCGAATCGTGCAGGTACTTGGCAAACCCATAGGTCTTCTTCACACCTTGTTCAGTGACTTTGACCTTCTGATCCAGTTTGATCTGACTGCGGTGTGCCTCGTCGGAAATGCAGATCACGTTGGAACGTTCAGTCAGCAACTGAGCGTCTTCGGTAAACTTGTGAATCGTCGTCAGGAATACGCCGCCGCTCTTGCGTCCGGCCAGCAACTCGCGGAGCTTCTCGCGGCTTTCCACGCTCACGACAGTTTGATCGCCGATGTAGTTCTTGGCGTTGGTGAACTGTTTCGACAGTTGATCGTCCAGATCCGTGCGATCGGTGATCAGCAGGATCGTTGGGCTCTCAAATTCAAGGCTCTTCATCAACAGCCGCGTCAGGAACAGCATCGTAAAACTCTTGCCGCAGCCGGTGGCCCCAAAGTACGTGCCACCTTTGCCGTCGCCATCGGGCTTGCGAGCCTTGAGGATGTGTTCATACAACTTGCACGCCGCGTAGAACTGCGGATACCGACAAACGATCTTCACTTCCGCCTTGGAAACATCCGGAAAGTAGATGAAGTGCCGGATCACCTGCCGCAAACGTCGCTGGTCAAACAAGCCATGCAGCATCGTATGCAGCGAATTGATGCCGTCTCGCGTGGCGGATTCTTCGCCTGTGATCTTCTGCCATGTGTAGAAAAACTCGTAGTCCGCAAACAACGAGCCCATCTTGTTGTTCACCCCGTCGCTGATCACGCACAAGGCGTTGTACTTCATCAGTTCGGGGATGTCGCGAGCGTACCGGATCGTCAGTTGTTTCCACGCGTCGTGCAAGGTCGCGTTCTCGCGGATCGCACTCTTAAACTCCAGCACCACCAGCGGCAAACCGTTGATGTAGAGAATCCCATCCGGAATTCGCAGTTCGCGGCCTTTGATCTCCAGTTGGTTGACGATTCGGTAGATGTTGGTGTCGTCGCCAGGAACCTGGTAGGCAGCAGGAGCCTCGGCTGCGAGCGAAGCTTCTTCGTAGCCGGAGTCGCCAGACTTCGGGCTTTGGACGTGGGATGCCTGAACACTGGCGAGTCCAGCTACGTTGTCATAGTCGATCAATTGGATGTAGAGATCCTTCTCGTCGCGGTCTTCGCGTTTGAGCAGGAAGCCGTCCGAGACCCATTTGCAGAGCGTTTTGTTCGAGTCGTAAAGATCGGCGGCGTTGAGTGCGTCAAGCTGCCGAAGGATCGAATCGATTTCGTTCGCCGTGATGTTGTCGGCAGCGTAACGCTTGGCCAGATAGTCGCGCAGATCGCTGCGGATCAGGACATCGCCGGGCTCGCGATCGATCTCGGTGCCAAGTGTGTGCGGATAGCCTTGCTCACCCAGCAGGCGGATGATGGCTTCTTCGAGTTTCGCTTCGGTGAATTTCACGATCGACCTATGTTAATTTCAACGCAAAGTCGCGAAGGCGCAAGGACGCAAAGGGGATGCGCTCGCCGTGAGTGAGTTTTCTTTGCGACTCTGCGTCTCTGCGTTTTCATAATTCATTTACGACACGGTGAATTCCGTCTTTAACGAGTCTCTCGCCAAAATTGATGACCAGCCCCAGTTTGAGGTTCTTTAACCGCAGGTAAGTCAGAAGCTGGGTGGCGAAGATTGCATTGTATTGCGTCACCGCCTTGCATTCGACAATGACGAGGTCGTTGACCAGCAAGTCGATCTTGAGTGGCGTAGCGAGGGTGACGTCTTTGTACTGAATTGGAGACGGCACTTGTCGACGGACGTTGCAGCCTTGTTGTGTCAACTCGTAGGCAAGGGCTTCTTCGTAAACGGATTCAAGCAAACCAGGCCCGCCGAGTGTTCGGTGCACTTCAATGGCAGAAGTGACGATTGTTTTGCTGATCTCGTTTTCGGTCATGTGCTTCTGCTCGGTAATAATTTTTTAGCGCAAAGTCGCGAAGGCGCAAGGACGCAAAGGGGGAGCATTTCTACCTACAGTCTATTCTTTGCGACTTTGCGACTTTGCGCCCTTGCGTCTCTGCGTTTTCTTTGTCCGCCCGCATCATACGTTGTCCGCCACCAGTTTTTCAGCCTCGGGAATACGAAGTTCACCTGAGAGCAGTTTGGGGAGCAGCGTGTCGCGTAGTTTGGCGAGTGACTTGGATTCACGTTTGAGAGCCGTGATTTTTAAAGTACGCGGTGCCGGATTGGTCGTACTGTTCCAATACCTCTGTTTCATCCGGCAAAGCCAAGAAGTACGTTTCAAAACATGAGCCTTGAACTCGCTGTCGACCAGACGACCCAACCATATTCGCAACACCATGCGCGCGGAAGTTTTCGTCCCGTACAAGCGCAGCGATGAATGGCATTCCGACTCCATCCTTTTTCCGCAACACATTGAATTCGGTCGATCCGAACCCAATTTCTCCGTCATCCAAGAAGTCAACAACTCCGGCCTTTCCGTTCTCAATGCATGGTGTGATTCGAGCCATTAGCACGTCGTTGCTCTCGAACTTTGTACCGCCCGAATACGCCTTCTCAGTGATCCCACCGACCGCAAAGCCAGATGTTGGAAGCGCTTTCATGTCTGCGTACTTCGCAACAGTTCCCTTCTTCAAACTAACCGTTGGATTAATCGACATTGAGTCTTTGACGGAAGTTGCCGTCCATCCCTCAGGGATCCAGCCCATTTCTTCATCGAAGGCGAAGGTGGCGGGGAAGAGGCTGCGGAGGTTCTCTGGGAGTGGCTTTCGCTCGGGGCCGAGGGCGCGGCGGGTTTCGGCTCGGGCGGCCAGTGGCTCGGGGATGCAGTGGCCAGCGGCCAAGGCATTGTCGATCACCGGATCAAAATCCACAAACCAACTCTTGAACAACGCCCGCGCCATCGACTCCAGCGTCTCATTCATCCGACGATTCAACTCGATCTTGTCATCAAGCGTCCCGAGGATGTGGGTGATGGCTTGTTGCGTCGCGGAACTTGGCCACAACACAGGAATTGGGTGAACGTGGTTTCTATTCAGCGTCGGGTTGGCAGCCCCAACATCCATTCGCTTGAGTTCATGAGCAATACTCTTAAAGAAGTAATAGACGAATCGAGGACTATTGCCTTTGAAATCCTTGACCCACAAAGTTGTATCGTGAGGCCAGAAATTCTCCTCCACGTAGAACACAGTACCCAGAGTCCCCTTTCGCCCAAGTACGACTCCAGGTCCGTCTACTCTTGATCCATTGTGGGAGCTTGACGTTCCACCCGAGGAAAAAACAGGAACTTCTCCGGGTTACTGTTGCTTCTTGGTTATGTCGAACCCTCTTTGAAGCGTGACTTCTGAACCAATTGTCGAATCTACGAAATCACTCTCCATAGCCAAGCACCTCCAGATTTTTCCGGATCGCTTGATCTAGCTTCTCCGCTTGTTCAAACAAATTCAAAACGCAAAGACGCGAAGGCGCAGAGGCGCAGAGGCGCAAAGATTTTGTTCTTGCTGTCTTGCTTTGCGCCTTTGCGACCTTGCGTCTTTGCGTTGAAAGCTACTCCCCATAACCAAGCACCTCCAGATTCTTCCGGATTGCTTGGTCAAGCTTCTCCGCCACTCCCATCTGCTCGTACAGCGTAGCGGTCAAGTCAGCCATCTTCGTCTCAAACGGAATGCCGTCGTCTTCCAGCGGAGCCGCGCCGACATAGCGTCCCGGTGTGAGGACGTAGTCGTTGGCTTTGATGTCTTCGAGGCCTGCGCTTTTGCAAAAGCCGGGTTTGTCTTCGTACTCGCCGTCCTTCGATTCGCCTCGCCAAGCGTGATAGGTTCTCGCGATCTCGGCGATGTCGCCTTCGGTCAGCTCTTTGCGCGTGCGGTCCACCATCGTGCCGTGGTTCCGCGCGTCGATGAACAACGTTTCGCCGTGTCGGGCACGGAGGTCGTTTCCGGACCGGCGGCTAGCGCCTTGCCGCTCACCTTTATTCTTGGTGATGAACCACAGGCAAACGGGAATCTGGGTCGTATAGAACAACTGGCCGGGCAGCGCGATCATGCAGTCGATGAGGTCGTTTTCGATCAGCTTCTGGCGTATCGCTCCTTCGCCGCTGGTGCTGGTGGACATCGAACCGTTTGCGAGCACAAAACCGGCGATGCCATTCTCGGACAGCTTCGACACCATGTGCAGGATCCAGCCGTAGTTGGCGTTGCCGGTGGGCGGCACTTCGTAACCGCTCCAGCGAGGATCGTCGCTCAGTTCGTCCGCGGCTCGCCACGCTTTCAGGTTGAACGGCGGATTGGCCATGATGTAATCCGCCTTCAGATCCGGATGCTGATCCTTGAAGAACGTGTCGGCGGGTACGTCGCCCAGGTTGCCCGAGATTCCACGAATGGCCAGATTCATCTTGGCCAGCTTGTACGTGGTGCTGGTTTGCTCCTGACCGTAGATCGAGATGTCTTTCTGGTTGCCGCTATGGCTGGTGACAAACTTGACGGACTGGACAAACATGCCGCCGCTGCCACAGCAGGGGGCGTAGATCTTGCCGCTGTAAGGCTCGATCATTTCCGCGATCAGGTTGACCACGCACTTGGGCGTATAGAACTCGCCGCCCCCTTTGCCTTCGGTCGCGGCGAATTTGCCGAGGAAGTACTCGTAGACGCGGCCGACAACATCCTCTTTGGAATCGGCAATGGTGTTGATGTTGTTGATGCTGTCGATCAGCGCCGCCAGCTTAGCAACATCGATGCCCATCCGCGAGAAGTAGTTGTCGGGTAGTGCTCCCTTGAGCGATGGATTGTTCTTTTCCACGGCATGCAGAGCACTGTCGATGCGAACGGCGATGTCGTCTTGTTTGGCTTGGGCCACGATCGTCGACCAACGCGAGTCTTCTGGCAGATAGAAGACGTTCTTCATCGTGTAGAACTCGACCATGTCCACATAGTCGGCCTTGCCGTCGTCGATGATCGTCTGCCGCCGCTCCTCAAATCGATCGCTGACGAATTTCAGAAAGATCAGCGAGAGGACAACATGCTTGTACTCCGACGATTCAACCGTGCCGCGCAGCTTGTCGGCGGTGTCCCAAAGCGTTTGTTCAAACGACTTCTTCGACTCGGTTGCCTTCTTCTTGGACGCGGTTGATTTCTTTGCCATGCGGGTCGATCGGATAACAGAAAAGACTGAGCTTTGAATACTTGGATGAAGGCGAAGAGTTTAGCAATTGGAGTTGTTCTTAACACGACCGGTTGCTCATTCGGCGTGCCCATTCATTGAATTCGGATAGGCAAACATCCAATGAGACCAGCGCGATTAAGATCGCTTGTGGTTTTACCATTCGGAGGCTGTTACTTGGGCGACGCAGTCAAGCCGGATGCTTGTCTTATTGGGGCGGTTTGCCGTTTAAAAAGTTTTCGGAATAACTCGAACACAGCGCTGGATGTGTTTCCGAGACAGAGGTAACTGTGTGGTCCCGTTGGCCAACGCGGAATAACGCGAACCCCAAACAAACGGAAACACGAACATGGCTACGAAGAAGACCGCCGGCACGACCAAGACCGCCCCCGCCAAGAATGCTTCGGCAAAGAAACCGGCCGCCAAGAAGCAGCCCGCGACCAAGACCGCCAAGACAACCACGGCGAAGAATCCTGCCTCGACGAAAACCGCCAACCAAAAGATGTCGCAGATCGACGCGGCCTTGGCGGTTTTAAAAAAGGCCCGCAAACCCATGTCTTGCAGAGAGATGGTCGAAGCGATGGCCAAACAAAAGCTTTGGACTTCCCCAGGCGGCAAGACACCGGACGCGACTCTCTACGCCGCGATCCTCCGCGACCTGCGAAAGGGCACCGACACGCGCTTCAAGAAGGCAGCGTCCGGCCGGTTCACGATGAAATAGGCCGTAGGGTGAATGCCCGCTGAATGGCGTGCGCGTAGTGGACGAGGTAACGAGTCCCTCACGTTCAGGACTCATGGCTTCGTCCACTACCGCCTACGGTCTCGCTAGTTCTACGAAGAAAACTTGCCGTTGCAAACTTCGCAGTAACCTAAGCCCCCGGTGTCCAGCCCGGACGCGGTGTGGAATGGATTTTGGGCGGGTCGTTTCCGGCGATCGCTTCGATTCGATCACGGGTTTCGTTGATCGCGGCGGCACCGCTGAGCGGTTCAAGTGAAATGCGAAAGCAGATCGTTTGCTCCGGTTCGATCGGAACGACGCGATTTTGCTGGGCTTCGAACGAACGGTTGTTTGGATAATTGGTTGCCGGTTCGAGCCCGGTAACATAGCCGTCTGATAGGTCGGCGGTGTTCTTCCAAATGATGAAGCGTGGCAGGGTTCGCGTCGAACTGGTCACCGCCAGTCCCCGATCGGCGTCCTTGTTGTGCAGCATCACCGTGGTTTGGTCCAGGTCGTCGCTGCGCAGCTTGGCGAAGTACACCCGTTCGGCATAGCCGGATTGTGGGCCATCGTACTCGTTCCAGCGATCGATTTCCCCGGCGGACAGCTTGTCCTTGGGCGCGAGTTCTTCGACCGGCATGACGACTTTTGCGCCTTCTTCCAAGACCGGTTGGCCGACGTTGATGTGGTACAGCAATTGAATCGTTGTCGGTTGTGATCCATCGTTGGTCACGTCATCAAGGATGTCGACCTTGGCGCTGCCCGCATGGACTCGGATGCGACTGACCATGCGAAGGTTGGCGAAGAACAATCGGCTTTCGCGAATCTCGCCGATCAATTCCAGACGTCCCGCCACTTCGTCATACTCAATGGCCAAACCATCGGCCGGCAGGTTGCCGATTCGACCATGCAGCGGGTATGCCAGCTTTCCCGAATCGTCGTGTTCGGGCGCACCATTGCTTTGCAGGCCACAGCGAGTCAACAGTTCGTCGAAGCCCTCGAGCCATCCGAGTCCGCTTTGGTCATCGATCGGCACCAATGACGGGTGGACCGGTCCATCAACCGGGGAGTCCCATCCGTACCGGGTGTCACGCGAATCGATTTTCCAAATCGCCATGCCGCGGGTCGGGAGCACATCCATGACGATCGCGCCAGTGTCGATCCGCACCACTTCGACACCGTCGGCGCGCCCACCAACAAAACGCCCGTGTTTGGTCGTGATCGTCGCCTCGGGAGTTTCGACCGAGACTGACAAGGGCGACTTGTCGTACCAGACGATGTTCTGAGAGCGGTCGTCGATCACTCGAAGCGTTCGCGTTTTCACCATGGGGGAATTCGTCTCGTTGTAAGAGCGGAAGAGAGTGCGGTCACACGGTGTGTGTTTCCGAACGTCGTATCGTTCACATTTCCGGGGCGAATCGGATCTCGCAAAGAGTCCAAGCTTCGGCGGAAGCGTCCCAGTGTCAACGATCAATCGGTCGAGTTCTAGGGCCTGCTTCGAGTTCGGCCGTTCGCGGCGACCGAAATCGACACCGCCACTCCGTTTCATGCCACTAAAAGGCGGGTAGCACAAACCGTCAAAGGTGTGTTCCGGAGGCAGGATTTCCTAGGCTGAACGTCACCAAGCGACGATTCGGCACGAATCGCAATCTGCTCAGAAGGGCATCCTCTGCCGAGATGGAAGCGGGATCTGTGAGAATCGCAACGGGTGCCAATTCGGCGAGATCTGAACGGGGGCGGTCTGATGTGCGACAAGTCGTCACGATGGGAACACTCGGTGCAGTCTCTCTGGCCTGAGTGACCGAATCGACCGATGCTTTTTCGGCGTCCTGCTCGATTCGAGGCGTTTCTTGGACGCTTTGCCTTCCGAGCATTCTTGCCGCCGCCGCCAGCAGTCAATACAACATGCGGGCAGACTAGCCGCCGCAAACACGCGAAATTTGGCACCCGCATTTCCCTCCAGAACCTCAGTTAGTCACCATCTATGACTCAAGTAAAGCTCGATGAAGGTCTCATCAAAGGCGATTCGGTCACGTCCATTCTCGATTCCGCGATGGATGCCGGCGGCGGCTTACTGCGGCTGACCCCGACCTGGGTCCCTCGATCATTTCTGCACCCCGGACGGCGCATCAAGTTGCACCCCGGCGATTACTATCGCTTCGGTGCCGACCGCGGCGGGATCGACGAACGTTGGTTTGGCAGCACGACCGATGCGGCTAACGACGGACGTGTTTGGCACGAAGGGCAAAGCTTCTGCTTGTTCGAAGGCCAAAAGTTCATGCTCAAAGACGCGGTCGCCGAGCGCGGCAATGATCTCGTCGGCGAAGCGATTTTTGGAAAGTACAACCGTTGGCCGGTCTACAGCAAATTCTTCGATAACATGGGGCCGATTCCCCATCACATGCACCAGTCGTACGAAGACGCGGCTTTGGTCGGCCAGGAAGGCAAGCCGGAAAGCTACTACTTCCCGCCACAACTGAACAACGTTGACAATAATTTTGCGTACACGTTCATGGGGCTCGAACCGGGCACGAAGCCCGAAGACGTGCGTCGTTGCTTGGAAAACTGGAACGAGGGTGACAACGGGATCTTGGACCTCAGCCGCGCTTATCGTCTGAAACGTGGGACCGGTTGGTTGATCCCGCCGGGCGTCTTGCACGCGCCGGGATCGCTTTGCACCTACGAACCGCAGTGGGGGAGCGACGTTTTCGGTATGTATCAATCGATCGTCGAAGGCCGCTATGTTCCATGGGAATTGCTGGTCAAAGATATGCCCGAAGAGAAGCACCAAGACCTCGATTTCATCGTCGGTCAATTGGATTGGGATAAGAACGTCGATACGCACTTCAAAGAGAGCAACTATCTGGAGCCGATCGTTGACAAAGATCGCAGCGGCGATGGCTATACCGACAAATGGATCGTGTATGGCACGGTCGACGGCGAACAGCGTTTCAGTGCGAAGGAGTTGACGTTGCAGCCAGGTGCGAAGTGCACCCTTCAAGATCCCGGCGCGAGCAGTTGGATCACCGTTCAAGGTCGCGGCCGGATGGGCGCACTCGATTTACAAACCCCCGCGATGATTCGCTTCGGTGAAAACACGACGGACGAGGTCTTTATCTCGCACGTCGCCGCGACCGGTGGAGTCGAAATTGAAAACCTGGGCAGCGAACCGTTGGTTGGCCTGCGCTACTTCGGCCCCGACACGCACAGCAACCTTCCTAAAGCCGGTAGCTGATCGACAGCCACTGCTTTCTTTCTCCCGATTTCCAGTTCGACATTTAAAGCGACCGAGAACGATGAAACTGCATAACGCCATGTGGCCCGGTTTGGTTGGTAAAGGCGACGGCCCCGATCAAGAGCCACCGATCAGTCTGGAACATATGCTGGACTTGACCGCTGCCGCCGAAGTTGACGGACGAAAGTTCGACGGTATCGATTACTTTTTGTTTTTACCTCACACCGACCCTGATGCGAGTGATGATGAGCTTCGGAAAATCGCCGATCTGATTCAGTCGAAAGGGTTTTCGGTCGGTTCGTTGGTTGCCCCGATTTGGCCCGGGACGGTGGGCGATTCGGCGATGGGAGAAAAGGAGCAAACTGATAAGTTCCTCTCTGCCGTTAAAATGGCCTGTCGTATCGCCGGTATCTTCAACGAGCATGGCGTTCGTCAGTACGGCGTGATCCGGATCGACAGCGCCGAGTTCGGTGTCGAAAAATGGCGAGAAGATCCGGAAACGAACACCAAAAAAATCGCCCAGACCTTCCGCGAAGCCGCCAAGATCGCCGCCGATCATGGCGAACGCTTGGCCGCCGAGGGTGAGATCTGTTGGGCGGGGATGCATAGCTGGAAAGACATGCTGGACTTGCTCGAAGAAGTTGGCATGCCGGAAACGCTCGGGTTCCAAGCCGACTTGGCCCACACGTACCTGTACTTGATGGGCTACAACGCTCCCGAGCACGCTTTGCTTAAAGATGGTTACAGCGACGAGGAATTCTATGCCGCCTACGAGCAAATGACTGACAAGTTGCGACCGTGGACCATTGATTTTCATGTTGCCCAGAACGACGGCGAAGTCCACGGGGCTGGTGACCACGATAAAACCGGAAAGCATTGCCCCGCCGATGATCCCAACGGCAAATTGGACATCGTCCGCTGTGCCCAGTACTGGCTGAAAGATGCCGACCAACGTGGCATCAAACACATCTGCTGGGACGGGTGCATGTTCCCCAACGAGACGTTGGAAAAACCAGAAACTTGGAACACGATCTTGGATGCGATGATCAAGGTCGATCAATCGATTTCCTGATCAAGCGTCCTTTCTGGTCCGAATTCGCGACGACACTCATCCACAACACCGAACTCTCTCGCCTATCGCAATCGAATGAAAACTTTGAATATCGGAATGGTCGGCTATGGTTTCATGGGCCGCACCCACAGCAACGGTTACTCGCAAGCGAATCACTTCTTTGATCTCGAATACAAGCCCGTCCTGAAAGCAGTCTGTGCTCGGAACAAGGACAAGGCACAGGCGTTCGCCGATCAATGGGGCTATGAATCGGTCGAAACCGACTGGAAAGAGCTGCTCAAACGGGATGACATCGACGCGATCGATATCTGCACGCCCAACAACTTGCACGCAGAAATCGCGATCGCTGCCGCCGAAGCCGGAAAGATGGTGCTTTGCGAAAAGCCGCTGTCAATGGATACCGCCGAAGGCATCAAAATGTGCGAGGCGATCGAGAAGGCCGGTGTGAAGAACACCGTTTGGTACAACTACCGACGCGTCCCCGCAGTGACCCTGGCCAAACAGCTGATCGACGAAGGACGCCTTGGCAAAATTTATCACTACCGAGCCAACTTCTTGCAGGACTGGACGATTTCCGAGGATGTTCCCCAAGGCGGTGCGGCAACTTGGCGTCTCGATGCCGATGCCGCCGGAAGCGGTGTGACCGGCGATTTGCTCGCCCACTGCATCGATACCGCACTCTGGCTGAACGGTGAAATCAGTGACGTCTCTGCCGTCACCGAAACGTTTATCAAACAACGCACGCACGCCGAAACCGGCGAGAAAAAGGAAGTCAAAATCGACGACGCGTGTGCCTTCCACTGTCATTTCAAGAACGGATCACTTGGGCTGTTCGAATCGACCCGCTATGCCCGTGGCCATAAAGCACTCTACACGCTGGAAATCAATGGTCAGAATGCTTCGATCCGCTGGGATCTGCATGACCTTCACCGTCTGGAGTACTTCGATCATGGCGACGATTCGATCGTTCGTGGTTGGAGAAGCGTTCATATCAGTGATGGCGACCAGCCCTACATGGGCAACTGGTGGGTTCCGGGGCTGAATATTGGCTACGAACACACGTTTATCCACCAAGTCGCCGACTTCCTGAAATCCCTCGAAACAGGTGAACCCTGCGAGCCGACATTCCGCACGGCACTGGAAACACAAAAGGTCTGTGATGCCGTTCTAAGCAGTGCTCAAGAGCGAGCCTGGAAGAACGTTTAGTCCAACGTCGGCATCGGAAATATGAATCTGCCGAATGGTGCTAGCCCCGGCTGTGTTGTCATCGCCGAGGCCGACGCGCGACGAACGATTCTAGGATTAGTCGTATGGTGTTAGCCACGGCTACGTTTCGGCAACCGGGCAAACGCCCGTCGGCTCAAACGTGACGTCTGGATCTGGGATCACACCGATGGTGATGTTCACGGTTGCGTTGGCGTGACCAACGCGAGTGCACTTCGGCGGACACGCCGGACCCAAATTAGGTGGATACGAGGCAACTAGCTCACAAGGCAGCTGTCTCAAAAGGCAGCTGCGTTCAACTCCATGATTCTTCGATAAATCGAAAGACGCGCCTTGGGCTGACGATGCCGAGTAGCTGTTCATCCATGTTGACCACAGGCACGTGCCGATGGCCGGCGATCGCGATCGCGGCAACGGCCGACGCAGACGGGTTTTCTGAGTAGACGATGGTGGGGGCTGCGGTCATGAAGTCTTCAACCGGCAGGCCACGCACACGTTCGTAGCGTTCGGCAACCTTCTCGAGCACATCGCGTTCGGTAAAGATTCCGATCAGCCGGTCCTCACGCGTTACCAGCAAGCTGCTGACGCCCGTCTCGTGCAATTCGGCGATCGCATCTTCGACTGACCGTTCGGCATCAATTGTCAGATAGGGCTGACTGCAGATCTCATCGACTTGGTGTTCGGCGAGGAACTCGGCGGTCGAGTCGCGGTACTCCGGAGGATCAAAATTGCTGAGTGGATCTGGGATGCCGACAGCGCCTCGGCCAGCAGGTGATTTGGGCGGATCCATTCTTTGGTAACTGCTCATTGCTCACGCACCTTCTCTCTGTAACATCCATGGCTTGCTACCGAGTCGCTGTACGGCGACTTGGCGGCCATAACAATCGCACAAGTAGTCCGCCAAACTGCGTTGGCCGGCTAGCCCGATCAACTGGCCGTCTTCGTCCGTGACGCAGACAAACCGAACCCCTTCGTCCGCAACCGCGTCCCAGACTTCACGGATCGGGGCCGAGCGTTTGACACAGCGAAACGCGCTGTCGCAATACTTCGACACCGGTGTTGAATCGAGGGAAGCTCGTTCGTGCAGCAGCCGAATAACGGATTGCTCGGTAAAGATCCCGCTCGGTTCCCATTCGCGTTCCACGATGACAGAACAACCCAAATCGTGAGAACGCATCAGAGCGATCGCAGCTCGGGCGATCGTGTGGCGGTTAACGACGATCGCGTCGCGGAGGGGAAGGTTCTTGACCGGTTCCGAATTTAACTCGTCTAAAAATCCCATGGCGTCGTCTCCTTAGCCAACATTGTTCGACGAAACAGCACTGAGAAGGTTGCATCTAGTGGGCCAAAGTTCGACGGGCACGTCCCGGTTGGTCTCGCCACCGCCAATAAGGACGCAAAGGCTATCCGCGGTCCGCTACCTGCCAATAACAACCGTTATGGGGCCATAAGAGAGGTGTGCGGATTGCGACCTAGTGAGGTTTTTCTCAATCAGGTGTCATTCGTTGCCAGAAGATTGTGCAAAAGTCTTGCGAGCAATGCGCGGGGAACGAGCGAGTCGAGCTTGATCGTTTAAAACATCCATGCACGACGTCGCTAATTGTGCTCGCCTTTGTTTTACTTGTTTTGAATCTTTAGCCAGCGAATCGGTATGTCGCCTCCTCCGCTAGACAGTCTTCCCAAGACCAGACGCCGTTGGACGCGGGCCATTGCAATCGGGTTAGCCGTTGTGTTGGCGTGTTCATTCATGATGTCGTTTGGCTATGCGTCGTTGGAACGACTGGGAATGCAGCCTCCCGCGTATGTCGCATTAGGAATCTTATTGATCGCGGCCGTTTTGTGGATCACCGAAGCGATCGAGTTGTTCGTCACTAGCTTGATCGTGCTTTGGCTCGCCGTCGTTTGGCTCTCGCCGGTGATGTCCGCTTCGGGGCTATCGGTTGATCGCGCCGATTTTTTCTCCCCTTTTTTTTCTGATGTCATCGTTTTGTTTTTGGGCGGATTTGCGCTCTCAGCGGCGCTCCGTACTCGGCGACTCGATCAATGGATTGCCGGTACGATCTTGTCTCGAACAGGTAGCACTCTTCCGAGTCTGTTGTTTGCGATCATGGTCGTGACGGCATTTTTATCGATGTGGCTTAGCAACACCGCGACGGCTGCGATGATGTTGGCGATGGTGTTGCCGATCACTGCGAATTTGGACAGTGGTGATGATCGGGGAAAAGCGTTGTTGTTGGCTGTCCCCTTTGCCGCCAATATTGGTGGGCTCGGTACACCGATCGGAAGTCCACCGAATGCGATTGCGATGCAATACATGAATGCATCGGGCATCGCCCCAAGTTTTGCTGGTTGGTTAATAATCGGCATCCCCGGAGTCGTCGGAATGCTAGGTCTCGCGTGGGCCTATCTGTACTATCGCTATCGCCGTGATGGAGAGTCGTTGCCAATGGTCCACCGACAGGTGTCGGTCGAAATCGATTGGCAATTCTGGCTGATCATCGCGACCGTGATGGTCACGATCGCCGGTTGGATGACAACCACGATTCATGGCCACTCTTCGGGAACGGTGGCTTTGATTCCGGTCATCGTTTTTTTCGCGACCGGGATTTTGAGGATTAGCGACCTTCAACAGATGTCCTGGGAAGTGCTGTTGATGATGGGAGGTGGACTCTGTCTGGGCGCGGTGATCGGTGCAAGTGGATTGGCGGATTGGATGGTCGCGCAGCTTCCCGTCACCGGTGTGAGTCTTTATGCGCTGACGTTCTGCTTCGCGGCGATAGCCTGTGCGATGTCTTCGGTGATGAGTAACACTGCAACCGCGAATCTGTTGTTACCGATTATCATCGGCATGAACCTGGACAGCCCCGCAACATTGATGATCGGCACCGCGTTTGGTTGTTCGCTCGCGATGCCGTTACCAATCTCGACGCCACCGAATGCGATGGCGTTTTCATCGGGCAAGATTCGGGTAAAGGATCTGGCCGTGCCCGGTTTCCTTTTGTCGGCGATCGGTGTGATCCTGTCGCTGACGGTCGGTTATTGGTGGTGGCATGTCAGCGGAATCGTCCACTAATAAGTCGAACCCGGCCATTTGGTCTAGACGAACCACTAGGCGTCAACTTCGAAGATGCCTTCGATTTCAACGGCGATCTTGCCAGGCAAGCTGTTCGTTCCGATCGCACTGCGCGCCCCGATCCCATGGTCTTCGCCAAAGACGCTTCCGAATAGTTCACTACATCCGTTGATGACTGATGGCGAATCGGGGAATCCGTCGACACATTGAACCAAGCCCAAAAGCTTGACGACCCGTTTGACTTTATCCAGCGAACCGAAGTGCGATCGCAGGGTCGCCAGCATCGCCAAGCCCGTCTGACGCGCCGCGTCGTAGCCCGCTTCGACATCCAGGTCCAATCCTAGTCGACCGGTGATCAAAGTCTTGTTCGGTAGAAGCGGGCCATGACCGGACAAGTACGCCATCCCGTTAACAACCACGACTGGTTTATAGACGCCGGCAGGTTTGGGAGCGGGGGGAAGTTCCAAGCCGAGGGATTCGAAACGAGCTTCGTTGGACATGTGTCAGACTTGTCTTTCAAGTTCGGGAAAGGTTCAGACAGAGAGACCGGCGATACGCTGTCGCTGCCGGCACAACGCCCATCAGTCTGGCCTGTTTCTATGACCGATACAAGATGATGCACCGTCCGGTCAGATTGGTATATTAACGCCCAAACCAGTCTGGCAGTTTTAAACCATCTTCGACTTGCTTCCCCGCATTATGAATTCACTTAAAGGTAGGCATGCATTGATCAGTGGAGGCACTCGCGGTATCGGCAGCGAAATTGCGGTCGCCGTCGCAAACGCCGGGGCCGATGTGCTGCTGATCGGGTTGGCCGATGATGCCCATGCGCAAGCGACGCTCGAGCGATGCAGGGCTGCCAACGTCCGAGCGGAACTGCTTTGCTGTGATCTGTCGCGATCTCCGGAAACGTATATCAATGAACTGGCCGGCGAAGTCGTTAAACGAATGCCAGAAGTCGACTTGCTCGTCAACAACGCGGGAACTTATCTCGATGTTTCATACTTCGAGATGGATTTCGATCGCTATATCAGGACCATGCACCTGAACGTCAGTGCCGGATACTTCTTGACTCAAGCGATCACAAAACGCTGGGTGGATTCAGGTATCGCAGGGCGGGTTGTATTCACGGGGTCAATCAATGGCATACTCTCGGAACCGAATCACACCGCCTACGACACAAGCAAAGGCGCGGTCGCGGCAATGGTACGCAGCCTCTGCGTGACCCTGGCCCCCCACGATATTCGTGTCAACGCAATGGCACCCGGCTTGGTGCACACCCCGCTGACCGGTCCGGCGATCGACTCGAATAACTTGCGACGTTGGATGGAACTTCACACGCCCAACGGCAAAGTTCCACCCGCCGACGTGTGCGCCGACACGGTGGTGTTTTTGCTAAGCGATGCGGCACGTCACATCCATGGACAAACGATCTATGTCGATGGGGGAATGAGCGTTTGGCAACAACCCGACGCACCGGGAACGTTCTGACTTATCGGGCGACCGCTTTTCAGGCGGCGCCAAATTTTTTCTTCAGGTGATCGCTATTTAAGTGCTTGATCACATCCAGTGGTTCGCAACTGTTGTCGTCCCCATAGTCGATGTCGACCCGGCCAATCGCTTTTGCGGCTTTTAGGGCCGCCTGGTGAAGTCTCTTGTTGCGTTTGCCGATTCCCATGAGCGCGGTGTTCATCGATTCGCGAACCCACATTTGTTCGTCATGAATCCCGGCACGGATTCGATCGACCAGCGCCAGTAAGAAAGCGTCGTCCATTCCCTTGGGCTTTTTCTTCGTTAGCTCATAGATCAGGCCGTACCCACATTGTCGACGGATCGGATCATCATGGTCAATCCATTCACATGCTAGCTCGAACGCAATCGGAGCCTTGGCAAGTGTCGCATCGCAAGACGCGAACACATGGGTGAGGTAACCTCCGCGCAGATCTTCGACCTGCCGTTCGGCTTGTTCTTTTGTAATCTTTTTTGGTTCATCGATCAGCAATCCGACGACCTTAGCGTCGTAGTAGTCCGACTTCCACAGTTGGATCGCCAACTCATGGTCGCGGCCGATTTGTTTTGCGAGCTTGCGCAACTGAGTCAGGCCGATACCGTAGCTCTTTAGGTTGGAGTCTTTCTGCCCCCGTTTATTCCAATGGGCGATCCCACGCTCGTTGGCATTTTCCTTCAGCAGTTTGAGAACGTCGCTTTTTTTCATGGCGGTGTTTCGGAGCAAGGGGAACGGACTCGAAAGACGCGTCGTTGGGGACCGGAGCAAAAACCGGGGCGAACGCCCGGCGGCTGACAAAACCGGGGCGGCTGTTCAGTCACACCCGGTTGTCCATTTTGGGTTGAGCGCACGGCGTGTGAACCGCGAAGAAAGAATTACACGCAAAATTGAAAAACATTCCAACGTCAGCGTGCCATCGACCGTCAGTTATTGAAACTCCTTGATTCCAGATTTTACCGTGTTTTACGGGATGAGAGTATCAAATTCGGAGGCCGGAAGTTGGATTGGCGCGCTCGATGCGTTATCAGATCGACCGTCCGGGGCACGATCGCAAAGGATACAACGATCGTGGCCTTCCCACCGGACCTTCGCAGGCTTCGCACGGTCGAACGAAAAACAACCGCGCTGCCTGACTGTCTCTCCTTGTTGAAGGATAAAGGAATGAAACGTTTAAGCGTCCAGGCTTTGGAAAGTCGTAAATTATTGGCCGCTGATATCGGTATGGTCGACTCGACGTTGCATATCGAAGGCACGACCGGCGATGACATTGCCGAAGTTTACACGGTCGAAAGTTCTGTTGTCGTAAAACTGCAGTCGTTTGATGCCGAAGGTCAAGTGGCTCATTCGAGCGAGCAAACATTTGATGCGGCTGAGATCGATCAGATCATCTTCGAAGCCTTTGCCGGCGACGACCTGTTGGTCAATGACACGTCAATCGATTCGATCATGCGGGCCGGCGGAGGAAACGATGTCGTGATGGGAGGATCCGGAAACGATATCTTGGTCGCCGGAGCTGGGTCAGATACTTTGCTCGGCGGTGGTGGTGATGACATCCTTCTCGGCGGGACCGGCGAAAACGTTGTAATCGACTCCGAACCGGGAGCGGACGCAGAGGCCGATGGCGACCAACCGGTTGCCGATTCCGGCTCAGACACCGATGCAGAAAACAATACCGATGATTCGGCACCTATCGCCGAAGATGGCACCGCCGTCGATGACACAAGCGATACGCCTCCGACGGCAGGTGAACCGGTGACCGAGGATGAGTCAAGTAGTGAATCGGACGCCGACGAAACGCCCGTCGATATTCTTGACGACACCGTGACCGATGGTCAGGCCTGTGGCGACAACGCCGCGACGACGCCGACCGAGGAGGTGACCGATGACGGAGTGATCGATGATGCGGTTTCCGACACTGTCGCCGACGCTGACGTCGAATTCGAAGCCGACCCGATCGATGAACCGGCCATTGATGAACCGGCCATTGATGAACCTGTCGCCGAGGCCGTTGAGCAGGCTGTCACCGAACCCGGAGATGAAACCGACTCGGAGGCTCTCGGCGATTCGGTCGTTGTCGATGATGCAGCGGTTGTCGAGGAATTGGTCGCTGAAGACGATGCCGTCATGGTCGAAACCACCGACGACGCTGCCGATGAAACACTGACATTAACCGAGGATCAAACGCCCGTTGCCGAAACCGTCGAAGACTTGATCGATCAAAGTGCGATTGATGTTGACGACGCGAACGCAGGCGAAGCTGATACACCGGTCCAAGAAGCCATCGGTGACGAAGCTGTCGTTGACGAAAGCACCGAAACGGTTAACGAAGATCAGGCCGAAACCATAGGTGAAACCATCGACCAGCCGACCGCGGTGGATGACACCAGCGGTGAAAGCGTCGATGAAACCAACGAAGAAATGGTCCCTCCGCCGAGCGATAACCTCGATCAACCCGAAGCTGAAACCGGCGCAACGGTCGGTAATGACACTGAGGACCCGCAAGACGAAACCATGAACTCCGACGATTCAAGCGCGCCCGTCGGCCAAACCGAGGATGAAAGCGACGATGACGTGATCTTCGGCGGAGCGGGGAACGATTGGATCTTTGGCGAAGGTGGTGATGACACCGTCTTCGGAGGTGATTCGCCACTTAGCGAAGACGCGTTGGCGGCGCTACTTGCCGACCGCCTCGCCTAAGACGCTTTGCGTGTCTTCACTGTTTTTTGCTGGCACGGCAGGGAAGCCGATTATGCCGGATCGTACGCGCCGCTACCCAAGCCGGGGCCGCGTGGAATGAAGTGACACATCAAGATCCCAAGGAAGTACAAGAACATCAATGGGATTGCTAACGCGACCATGCTGGTCACATCCGCAGGCGTCAGGATCATCGATAGAAAAAAGATCACCAAAATAGCGATCCGCCAGCTACCCACATATGCGGCCGTTTCGATCAACCCGATCCGTTGAAGGAACAACATCACCAGAGGCAATTGAAATGCCAAGCCGAAACCGAGCGGCAATAACAACACAAAATTGATGTAGTGTGTCAGGCGCGGTTCCATTTCCACATCCATGCTACCGTTGAACGCCAACAAGAAATTCAGCACATAGTGCAGCACGAGAAAGAATGCTAACACGACTCCGCTGACAAAAAGTGTGACGCTGACTGGCAGGTAGATATAAACGTATTTGCGTTCATGTTGATGAAGGCCGGCCGCGATGAATTGCCACAGGAAATAGAACACCGCCGGTGACGAGATCACCGCCCCGACGATCAGACCCGCCTTCACCCAAATCATAAACGACTCTTCCACCTTCAGCGTGGTCAATCCAGTCGTATCTCGAATCAATTGCACCTTCGGGAGCAACTGTTCGGGGCTGGGCAGCGAATGAAGCAGGGCGCTCAAATCGCTTGGATCGACGATTTGACCGTCGGCGACTTGAACTGTTTTCAACGTGTCGTCTTTGACAGATTCTGTTTTGGTTTTGTTTTTGTCACCGTCGGATTGGTTCGTTTGTGGATCGGCCGGCGGTGGGGTGACGATCGGAGACGCTGGGGTTTGGAACTCACGAGGAATCTCGTAGACAACTTGCCACTTCAGCGACTGCTTGATCATCGTCGGCAGTAGCGCCTTGACTTTGGGATCATCGAGGTCTTCGTAACCAAGCATGGCCAGGTTCTTCTTGGCGTTGAAATCCAAGATTGCTTCTTTGAGCGGTTCGGAAACGTAGCGGACCACCTTGTTTGCGACGGTCAAACCGATTCCTAGCCCGATCGCTAACGCAAGGATTGCCCGGATCAGACAATGGCGTAATTCTTCGAGGTGCTCGCCGAAAGTCATCGTCGAGTTATCGAACAGGTCATCCTGATTGCGGCTTCCTCGATTCGTCATGTTGGAATGTTTGGCGGCGGAGTCCACGGCGATTCAACCTCTGGCGGGGAATGACTTTGTCTCTTTAACAGACTCGGTCGGGAAGCGATCGATTGAGAAACGATGCGTTCGAGTGATGGAACGAAAACAATGGTTAACCAAAGTCACCCACGGCAGTTTCCTGACCGAACCTGGCGTTCATCCAGAACATTAACGCTGAACACGGGATCGATGTAGAACGCTGGTCCGGGGCCGGGTGACGGAAATTGAACTGCCAGATAGAATGCCACGGCGGAGGGGGTCGGCGTGACAGCTAGCAGCCTAAGCAAACGTCTGTAATAGAGCAGACGCTCCGAGAGCACGACCGGCGTCCGACGACTGCGTTAGACCCGACCGTGAGGATCGCTTCACCTACATTAAAACCAAACAAGCACTGGTTTGTCACCAGTGAATGTCATTTTTCACGACCATTCTCCGATTTTCAAACATGACGCACGCTGACGCCTATCCCCTGCGATTTCGCCCGTTGATCAAGCAGACGATCTGGGGCGGTTCGAAACTCGGGACCATGCTAGGAAAACCCATCGGAGGCAACGGCAATGACGCCGAAAGCTGGGAGATCGTTGACCACGGGAACGACCAAAGTGTACTCGAAAGCGGACCACTCGCTGGCAAAACACTGGCCGAGCTGATCGCGGACGACCCGGTTTGGCTGTTGGGGAGCAAGCATTCCCAGTCAAAGAACCAATTTCCACTGTTGCTGAAGTATTTGGATTGCAATCGTGTCCTTTCGGTACAAGTCCATCCCGATGACGCTTACGGGGCCACCATGCCGGTGCCCGATCTTGGCAAGACAGAAGCCTGGTATGTTGTCGATGCCGATCCTGGTGCGGTGATCTACGCCGGGTTGAAAGCGGGCGTCGACCGCGGACAGCTCGCCGAGGCCGTCCGCGCCGGCGAAACCGAACGCGTCCTGCACTCGTTTGCTCCCGATCCCGGGGACTGTGTTTTCATTCCGGCCGGCACCGTGCATGCCTTAGGAGCTGGGTTGGTGATCGCAGAAATACAGCAATCGAGTGACACCACATTTCGACTTTTTGATTGGAATCGTGTCGGTGCCGATGGCCAACCTAGGCCGCTTCACATTGAGCAATCCCTTGATGTCACGGACTATGAAAGTGGGCCCGTGCCGGCGAGGAAAAGCCACAAGAGTCAGTCCGGATGGCAAACGTTGGTGCAGTGTGACAAATTCACGCTTGATGCTTTGGAGGCGGGCAGCGATTCCGTCGGCGGGGACGAGCACTTTCACATTTTGACCGTACCTAGGGGCTCGGCCACGCTCCAAGCAGGCAATGACACAATCAAACTCGCGCGTGGCCAATCGGTGTTGTTACCGGCAGCAATCGAGACATGTCGAGTCACGGTCGAGAGCGGGGCAACTGTCCTGCATGCGGGGCCACCGTCGGAGTAGCCACCGAGTGCGACTGAGTGGCGCTCGGATTGTCGTTTATCGGATCGCTCCGCGTGCACCGCCCAATGCGACTGATTGGGCGCGGTGTATTAGCCTAGCCAACAACCGGTGTATCCGGTGACTGCGCCGAAACCGTGGCTAACACCATTCGGCTGATCTGCGTTGCAGACGTGAATGTAACACTCGCCCGCGCCGGGACTGAATTCCCGACGTGGGATGCAATGTGTCGATCAGTCGAGCTCGTCGGTGAGGACAAACTCGTGATGGGGCACCTCGCTCTTAACACCGTTGGGTGTCATCACCGCTTGATAAACTCGGTAGTCGATCGATTCGGTGATTGAACGAACCGAACCATCGGCCATGCAAGTGTTGACCAAGCCCGGGTGCATTGATGATGGACGAGCCAATTGTCGGCAATTGGTATAATCCATTTCCATCACGTCAACTCGATCGGCTGCGGCGCTCGATGCTCCGCCATTGATTTTGTGGACCGGAGCGACGGCGGGATAGGTCCCGATGCCGGCGTCGTCTTCGAGATGCCAGATCATACCGGTGGTGAATTTGCCGCGTAGCATGGCCTGCAGCATCGTCGGTGCGCCGCTGCTGCTTGCATTGGTCCAGTTCAGGTTGCCCGAGGCATCAAAGTCTTGCAAGTCGGCCGGCGTTAAGTAGCCAGGCGCGAACCACGCTTCGGCTTGAACGTTCTCACCAAACATGGCCGTGTTCGTTTTGCCGTCACGGATATCTTCGAGCGTCATCTCTCCGCCGACGGTAAATCCTCCGGCAGGTGTCCCGACGTAGCCAAGATTAAACAGGCCATTGCTTTTGTCTTCCGAGCGTGCGAACACGGCTGCGGCACCGGACGTCGTGTAGTTGTCGATCGCGTTGGCAATGAAGGACCCTGGCGTCGAGCTTCCTTTGCCGTTGACGAAACCTGAATCAGTCGAGCCGGTGTTCATGACGTAGGTATTGAATCCGCGCGGACCGTTCTCAACGGTGCTGCTTGGGCATCGCAGAACCGAAAGCGTTGGCCCCGACAGATCGCTGTAGCTGGACCCGGTTGCATCAATAATGGGGTACTTCGCTTGTTGCCAACGGTCGGCAAGAGGCTGATTGTCGAGGTAGGCAAGCAATGGAACCGCGTAGCCACCGATCTTGACGTGCGGTGGCACGGGACTTGGGGAACCGGAATCATCGGCCGGATCGGGAAGACCTGCTCCGGCAAAATCAAACACGCCGTAGGACGTGATGTAGCTCGGCAGGCGTTTCTTTGAGGTGTGAAAATTGATCGTGGCTAAGCCGAGTTGTCGCATGTTGTTTTGACAACTGGCATTTCGCATCGCTTCGCGCGCCGCCTGGACTGCCGGAAGCAGCAACCCGACCAAAATTCCGATGATCGCGATCACGACCAACAATTCGACCAACGTAAAACCAAGTCTTTGACGTTTCATTTGCTCGCACTCCGGACAAAAAGAAGAGAAGAGACCGCAACCCGATCATCAGGTCGATGCATGCGCGAACTCGTCGTCACACTGGCACTTTTTTGTTACGTCGGCATCCATTTTCCTTCACGGCCGCCATTATCGCCGTAAAAACGCTTTCTTGCAAATAAGAAATACGACACCTCTGATCCCGCCCGAATGTGGGGGCTCTTGGCAATTTAACCAGAAATGCGAAGCTGTAGGAATCACGGAAAAGTCATCCGACTTTCACGCCAAGGGTGTTGCGGCGAAGATTTTCGCCGTCGAGCGACTATTCTGTCCTGTTCATCAATCCTGTTCATCAATCCTGTTCAGTCCGGGGATTTGACCTCGTACCATCCCGCAGCTTCGCAACTCATCACTGGGACCCGCGATCGGAGTGTCACTGCTATACCTAGATTATAATCGGACAACGCCTTTGGCCCCGTCGGTGCTAGAGGCGATGCAGCCGTATTGGTCGACGCATTATTTGCTTCCCGGCCAGCAGCACGCCCACGCCCACGCGGTCAGTGAGGCTTTGGAAAACGCACGCGAGTCGATCGCCGCGATGGCAGGTTGTGAGTCGTTTGAAATTGTTTTTACCAGCGGCGGCACCGAAGCGAATAATTTGGCGATTCTGGGGGCGGTCGGTGTGGCCGAACCCGGGCACTTACTCGTCAGTGAGATCGAGCACGAATCTGTACTTGGCCCGATTAAAGGGCTCGCCCAACGCGACCCGCGTTGGCAGGTTGAGGTGATCCCGTGTCGCCCCTGTGGAACGATCGACCCCAGTGTGGTCGAGTCGATGCTGCGTTCAGACACTCGATTGGTTTGTGTCCAAGGTGCCAATGCGGTCCTGGGGACGATTCAGCCGGTGCGTGAAGTTGCTGATCGTTGTCATAATCACGGCGTGCGACTTCATTGCGACGCGACCCAGATGTTTGGCAAAGTTCCGGTCGATATTAAATCGCTGCGCGCCGACACGGCCGCGATCAGCGGGCACAAGTTCTATGGTCCCAAAGGTTCTGGCGCGGTCTATATCCGCCGCGGACTTAAATTGGATCCGATTACCTTCGGGGAACCTCGGGAGATGGGCCTGCGTCCCGGGGCGGAAAATGTCCCGGCTTGCATTGGGCTTGGGGCTGCGGCCAGTTTGGCCGAGCGGTTCTGTTCAAGTCCAAGCGATCAGCTTGCCGGTCTTCGTGATCAACTAATACAACGCCTGTACGAATTGATGGGCGATCCGCCGATTGTGCTCTGTGAAACGACCGAACGCCTGCCCAATACGGTCGCATTGGAATTGCCCGGCGACGCCCGGCGATTGGCCGAATCCTCGCGAGAGTTGGCCATCGCGTCAGCACAAACCAGTTCACCGCCGGATGAGTTCACCCGAAGCCTTCGGGCGATCGGGCGAAGTGAATCAGAAATCGGACGTACGATTCGAGTTTCCGTTGGCTGGACGACCAGTCGCGAACAAGTCGATCGCGCGGCCGAATTGATTGCCACCGCCTACGACTGTTGAATTGTTCGGCTGTCAATCAATACAAGCAGGTGCTTGGGGCATAACGGCCGTGGCTAACGCGAGTCGGCTAGGCCTAACTTTAGAAGTTGGCGAAACACTCGGTTTGAATTGGGGACGAAGCATCATGTGAGCGTTTCGTTGGGGCGGCAGTCGTCTCCTTCGGGAATGCCGACCTCCAGTTCCGGGCCGACTTCCAGCTCGGGGGTCAAAACTGGCGAGGCGTCGATATCGCGAGCGTCCATCAACTCCACGATTCGGTCAAGCGATTTGCTTAGTTCGAGACGTTCTTGCTCGTCTAGCGACTCGAGTCGCGCCAGAAACTGTTCGTGCAGCGGTTGCGGCAGGTTGTCGAGTCGGTTCCATCCCTGGTCGGTCAGTTCAACGCAGACTTTGCGGCGATCCCTTGCCGCACGCTCACGCTTGATGTAGCCGGCTTTCTCGAGTCGATCCAGAATTCGCGAGACCGTGGGGGCAGACAGTTGGACCGTTTCGGCGATGCTGGCGACGGTGGTTTCTTTCTCTCGTGGGGCTTCTGCGATTGAACGCAGGCACAGCATCTGCGGAACGCTGACTCCTGCTTGTCGGCCGACGTACCGCGAGTGTTCGGAGGTTCTCCGGATGATCCGGCGAATCGCTCGCAAAATGTGAAACCCGATTGGTTCGTCTTTATTCACAGAACCCGCCGTCACTCGTCCTACTTTGATTCATTCGATTGGACAACCGCGTCGCCATCGACGGTCACGGTCATCGTTTGCCCAAGAGTCGTTCCCGGGGTAATAAAAAATATCTCGACCCAACGAGTCGAAATCGTGTTCGGCTGTGCCATTCGCTCACGCTCGATTCTTCTTGCAGGGCGGATCACTTGTTTTCCGGATTCGCCCCGCGATTCACAGTGTGGATGCTAGATGATTGGGCAAAATTCGCAACTTCAAAATCTGCAGCCCGGGGGGTGTGTGCCCCGTTTTCCGATCACGCTAACCAGTTTCCGAATCCGAGGCTTGGGGCAATCGATGCACTTTCCCGATCGGAAATGGTGCTTTACTGCGGTTCGTCATTACGTCTAACCGGACCAAGTTTGCCTCGGTTGAGCCGTCATAACCGTGGTGAACTTCCTTCGACCGATGTGTTGCACCCAGGCGACGAGTCGGAACTAAGCGTTAGTTTAGCGTCGATGACGCAATAGTGAAGATTGTTTCAGTAGCAATGTTTGCTATTGCAATTATTTCAGCAGCACGTAACCTTGGGGAGAGCATCACTTCTCGATTAGTCCTGGCGCCCGCAAAGGAGTTGGCGGCGGCACAGGGACGTTGGTGTTCGGTCGACTGAACTTGCCTGTGGGCGAGTTTGTCTTGCGCCGGGCTCGCCTCGCGAGTCGGTCCCTCTGTGGCATAGGTTTCTGTGTTGACGGTGCGGCGGCGTCGGTGGAGTCGATCTCGCGCGATCTGCAACTGTCGGAGTCGCGATCTCTTGAGCGCAGTCGGTTTGCGCTCTTTCTACGAAGTACACGCACTGAGGTTATCTCATGACGGAATTCACCGAGATGAAGACGTATGACATTCAACAAATCGGTGACGCGGGCAGTGTTTTGGCAACCATTCCCATTGACGCGATCAGTGGAGAAGCGGCTGCAAAGCAATTGAAGTCGGTGGAACGCGGGACTGAAAAGATCGTCGTCTGTCTGGACGGCGCCCCGATGAATGAAATGGGAGTCGATTATTGGCAAAAGCGGGTTCGGCGTCGTTAGTGATCAGCGGCCAATGCTTGAAGGCAGCTCCTTGAAGGCAGCGGCGGTACACCCGAGAGACGTGCAATTCCACAGGTGAATGAACGGTCCGTTGCGGCGATGTTTTCTGCGAAGAGAGCTTGTGCCCTGCCCGAGAGATTCAATTTGAGGTCATGCTGACATACAAAAAACGCCGGCGACAGTTTTTCGTCGCTTGGAAGCCCATGGCAAAGTTCTTCGCCGTTATCGTCGCGATCGGACTAGCGGCAGATTTGAAAGCGAACGCAGATTCCAAATCGACAGAGCCTGGTGGGGCGGCTTCCCCGTTCGACTTTGTCGACCTGCCTTCGTCGCCGGCCCGCGAAGGATACGTCACGCTGTCCTGGGAACCATACGAGGCCGCGTCTCGTTATGAGGTGGTCGACGGTGGCGGAAAGGTCATCCACTCGGGTGTATTTCCCCAAGCGTTTATTTCTGGGTTGTCCGATGGCGAATATCGGTATCGCGTTCGTGCGGTCAATGCGTCAGGCGAAATCCTTGTGCAGTCCGCGTCGACTGCGACGATCGAGGTTTCGCATTGGCCTGCGATTTATGTCTGGCCGCTACTAGGAGTCGGGTTCTTCGTCGTCGCCGCAGTTGTCTTTGTGATTGTCGCCGGTGAGCGTTGGGCGAGCACGGAGGAGGTGTCACGATGACGATTGCGCAAGTTTCGGGTGACACCATCTTGACCGCCCAGGCTGGCTACATTTTGCTCGCGATCTTCAGCGTCTTGTGGGTGAGCCTTGGGTTGTGGTGGGGCCGCAAGGCGAAGTCTTATGACGGGTTTTCGGTAGCGGGGCGAAATGTTGGACTTGCGTTGGCCACCGCCACCGCCGTCGCCACATGGATTACTTCGAATACGACGATGTTGGCGCCGCAATTCGCGCTGCAACTCGGAATTTGGGGGGCGCTCGCTTACTGCACGGCCAGTTTCGGGCTGTTCGCGTTTGCGCCGATGAGTGGGCGCATTCGTAAGCTGATGCCCAATGGGTTCACGGCGGTCGAGTTTGTGCGTCAACGTTACGGCCGGCTCGGGTCGATTCCGTTTTTGATCATCTCATTGTTTTATGCCATCACTTGGTTGGTTTCGATGACGATGGCCGGGGGAAAGCTGCTCTATGTGCTCTCGGGAATCCCCTATGAAGTTGGAATGACGGTGGTATTGGGCGTCTGTGTTCTCTACACGCTCTTCGGTGGAATGTATGCGGTCATCGGAACCGACTTCATCCAAAGCTTGATCATCTTGATTGGCTTAGTGGTCGTTGCGATCGCGGTGTTGACGCAGGTGGACATCACCGAAGTTCATCACACATTGCAAGTCGAGCGGCCGATGTTGTTGGACGTGCTTTTCCCAGCCGCACTGATGGCGTTGTTCAACAATATGTTGTTCGCCTTCGGTGAAATTTTCCACAGTAACGTCTGGTGGAGCCGGGCCTTTGCGATGCGTGATGGGATCGGACCAAAGGCATACGCGCTCGGCGGTTTGATCTGGTTGCCGGTGCCGATCGTCGCCGGATTTCTTGGTTTAGCCGCTCCCGCACTTGGAATTGGCATCAGCCAGCCCGACACGGTCGGCCCGCTTGTGGCGGCAACGTTACTCGGGACAGGTGGTGCGTTGATGGTGTTCATCGTGGTTTTTTGTTCGCTGGCATCGAGCATCGACAGCCTGTTGGCCGCGACCGGGGACCTGATCGTCAACGACATCGCCGAACCTCTCAGCCGTTCACCGGTCAACGATTTGATCAAGCGTCGGTGGTCGTCGTATGCGGTGATCGGCCTGGGGATTTTGGCCTGGTGCTTGGCGATTCCTAATTATGGAACCTTGGCGACGGTGTTGTTCTTCGCAGGGCCAATGGTCGGAAGCTGTTTGTGGCCGATCGTCGGCGGTTTGTATTTTCGCTGGGCAAGTCCGATCGCGGCGTGTTCGTCGATGGTGCTCGGCAGCGTCGTCGGTTTGGTTGCCTACTTCACGATCGGTTGGTTCACCGCGTCGCTGATCGGGGCGGCGACCTCGGGAATGGTGTTCATCACGACCTCGTTGATTTGGAAAGACAACTTTAACTTCGCAAGCCTAGCATCCTCGTCGAATTCTGAATTGGCGGGACCAGAGGCGCGACTCGAGCCCGTAGAATGATATTTCCAGTTTGGTTTTTGAAATTGATTGTGCTAGGCGGCATTGCGCTCTGCATCGCAGGTGCGATGGGACTTCTTGTGTTCTTGTTATTCGATATGAAAGGCAAACGGATTTGGTGAGACTGATTCGATGACCGCTGCTTCACATCCTGAAAAACCATTGACTAATTACGCGACCAATTCGAAAGGTCTTTCGGTCAAGCCGAGTGACCTACTTGATTTCTGTAACCACCAAATCGACCGCGAAGCGCTCGCGGCGTTGGCAGGGCAATCCATACTCAATCCGCGTCAGTTCGATCGGCGTACCGTTGTCGCGCTTTCGCAACTCGCCGCTTTGCTAGAGCTACGCAACGTCGAAATTGACAAACCGTTGGATGGGAAAATTGCGATCACCGCTTTTTTCGAAGCGAGTACCCGTACACGGCTGTCCTTCGAAAGTGCCGTGTTGCGTCTTGACGGAAAAGTGTTGTCGGTCCCTGATGGACAGGTCACCGGGATCGCGAAGGGAGAGTCCTTGGCCGATATTGGCGAGATGTTCAACACCTATGGTGACGTGGTCATCATGCGGCATCCGGACACGAACAGCATCGACGAGATCCGCAAGAACCTCCAGCGTCCCTTGATCAATGCCGGCAACGGAAGCGGGCACCACCCCACTCAAGCGTTGATCGATTGGTACGCCTTGTTGAAATGGCGTCCCGAGTTGGTCAGTCCTGATTGTCCGGAAGACCGCAGGATCCATTTGGGGATCATCGGAACTCCGGGCTCGATGCGGGCGGTGAAAAGCTTTCTGCGGATCTCACTGATGTTCGCCGGCGCCGTTCGAAAGATCACGTTGATCTCGGAAATGGCCGATCCGGTCGGCTTGGACTTGACCGAGCCGATCGAACAGTCACCGATCGAACTGGAGATCACGAACGATGTCCAAGAGGTGATACCGGAACTTGACGTCGCCTATGTCAACTCGATCGCGTTTCTCGGTGACAGTTATCGAAATCTCGGCAGTCGTTACAAAATTGACTGCAACAGCCGGTTGAAACCTCACGCGGTTGTCATGCACCCGCTGGCTCGGAACAAAGAGCTTTCGACCGATTTAGACGACACCATTCACAACTTGTACTTTGCCCAAGCAGCCGGCGCGGTCTTCGTGCGCCAGGCGCTTCTAACGGCAGTTCTTGATCGACTGGACCGCGTCAGCGGTATCTAAGTCATCGATCTCTCTTAAGACAACTTTTGGAATAGATTTTCTATGTGTGGTATCACCGGATTTTGGAATCCGTCGCGAAAAAACGAACGGGAAATGCGTTTCGTGCTCGACGGGATGCTGGACGTTCTCGACCACCGTGGCCCGGACGAACGCGGAAGCCGACTGTACGTCGATCAAGGATTGGCTCTCGGGCACACCCGCTTATCGATCGTCGGTTTGGACCATGGCCATCAACCGATCGAAGCGGAAGGAGGTGACTATGCGATCACCGTCAACGGCGAGTTGTATGGTTACAAACGCATTCGAACCGAGCTTGCGTGCGAGTCACTCGAATGCAGTGGAAAGAGCGATAGTGCGGTCGCGCTGCCGTTGTATCTCAAGCATGGATTGTCGTTCGTAGAACGCTTGCGCGGCGAATTTGCGATCGTGTTGTATGACCATCGTGAACAGCGACTGGTGCTGGTGCGAGACAGGTTTGGGATCAAGCCGCTGTACTATGCGATGAACGACGGTGGCATCGCGTGGGGATCGGAAGTCAAATCGATTTTAAAACACCCGGACGTACCGCCGAAACTCTGCCCGAAAGCTGCGATCCATCAGATGATGCAGGTCATGGTACCAGGGTCGACGGCGTTCGAAGGCGTCAACGCGTTGTTGCCAGGACACATGTTGATCGTGCAGCGGGACAGCGATCGATTGATCGCAAAGCAGACGCGATGGTGGGACCTTGAGTTTCCGACCAGTCACGAGTCGAATCCCAACCCCGACGAATACGTCGCCGGCGTGAAGGAACGTCTGATCGATGCCGTCGCGACACGGTTAGAAGCCGATGTTCCGGTCGGATGTTATTTGTCCGGAGGAATCGATAGTTGTTCGATTCTTGGACTGGCGACGACGCTTCAGCAATCTCCGGTAAAGGCATTCACCATCGCGTTTGATAGCGATGCGTATGACGAATCGAACATTGCCAAACTGATGGCCGAACGGACCGGGGCCGAGCAAGAACTGCTGCGACTGACCGAGAAGGAACTTTATGGTCCCGCTTTCGAACGCGCGACGTGGCATGCCGAGCGAACGTTTTACAATACCCTGGCGGTTGCCAAGTGGCACATGAGTCGCCGTGTTCGGGCATGTAACTACAAAGCGGTTGTGACCGGGGAAGGGTCTGACGAATTGTTCGGCGGGTATCCGTTCTTTAAACAGGATTGGTTGGGCCGTGATGACGACGGGGGCGGGATCTTTGCCGGGGCGATTCTCGCCGAAGAGGATTTACAACATCCCGACTGGATGGATCTTTGTGGCTTTACACCGTCATGGATCCAGCCATGGATGTTGACTCTCAAACGTGTTCGTCCGCTGCTGTCGCAGGAATTGCAAGATTTGCTGGTCGAGTATGATCCGGTCGGTGAAGTCGCTCGGGCGATTGATGCCGATCAGGTTCGGGGGCGACATCGATTGGATATCTCCCAGTACACATGGAGCAAGACCATGTTGGAAGGTCAAATCCTGACTTGGGGCGGCGACCGAATGGACATGGCCAACAGCATGGAAGCACGTCCCGCGTTCCTCGATCATCATGTTGCCGAATACGCCGTGCAGATTCCGCCTGAGATCCGGATCCGCGATGGCGTTGAAAAGTGGGTGCTGCGTGAAGCGATGGTGAACGTCTTGCCTCGTGAGTTATACGAACGAAAGAAGTTTGCCTTTATGGCGCCTCCGGCACATACCGATCCGGTAAAACGCCAAGCGATCCAGGAGATGATCAGCCACTGGATGACACCCGAACGAGTGTCCAAACTGGGCGTTTTCGATGGCGACAAACTCAACCAGTTCATTGACGACGCGTGGAACGAAACCGATGGGACGATCGCTCGTCGAAACGACATCGTGATGAACCATGCCTTGCAGTTACACCTGCTGCATGGCCAGTATGTCGAAGGCCTTCCCTTGCCAGTGGTCGATTGATCGATGAGTGTAGACGTGACAGCGGACCTCCGAGTCAAGCTTGACCGGATCAAAACCGACATCCTTGAACTCGCCGAACTGGGCCGAGATCCCGCCGACAAAGGCATCTACCGGATGGCCTTTACCGATGCGGATATGCAAGGAAAGCAGTGGCTGAAAGACCGGATTGAAGATGCCGGTTTTGAGCCGCTGCAGGATGGCGCGCTCAATGTGTCCGCCGTCTTGGAATCTGGTAATGATCGACCGCGGATCCTGGTCGGATCGCATATCGATACCGTTCCCTGTGCCGGCGCGTTGGACGGGACGCTGGGCGTCGTCGTCGGCTTGGAATGTCTGCGATGCTTGAAAGAAAACGGCATCGTGCCCCAACGCGACGTCGAACTGATTGCGTTCAGTGACGAAGAGGGGCGATTCGGTGGCATGTTTGGCTCGCAGTCGGTGGCCGGGCAGATGAATCCGGGAGCCGTCGCGACGATGAAAGATCTCAACGGCATTCTGCTATCCGATGAGCTTAAACGGCATGGCTACGATGCTCGAGAAGCACTCGATGCCGCACGGGATCCGGAGTCGATCGCCGGATATCTTGAACTTCATATCGAGCAAGGTCCGGTCCTCGATCATGTCCAAAAGCCCGTGGGCATTGTCGACGAAATCACTGGTCTGTTCACCTGGGCGGTAAGACTGAGGGGCGAAGCAAACCATGCCGGGACGACTCCGATGGAACTGCGGAATGATGCCTTCATGGGACTCGCGGAGTTCGCCAATGAATTGCCGCGGATTCTCGAAGAGAATGGCAGTGATCGGAGTCGAGCGACGATCGGAAAAGCTCAGATTATGCCCGGTGCGGCCAACACGGTGCCCGGACTCGTCGAGTTTTCGCTCGATGTCCGTGACACCAGTGACGAAACGCTTGATGAGCTAGCGGCAGCGCTGCGGAAAGCCCTTTCGGCGATCGCACGGCGACGAAACCTGATGTTCGATTTCGAACAAATGAGCTACCTTCAGCCGGTCAAGTGCAGTGAGTTGATCGTCAATCAGTTGACGCAGCAAGCCAAACATCTTGGACTGGCCTATCAAACCATGCCCAGTGGCGCCGCCCATGACGCACAAATCATGGGCCGAATTGTCCCGGTTGGCATGGTCTTCGTTCCGAGTAAAAATGGGCAAAGCCATTCGCCCGCCGAATGGACCGCATGGTCGGACATCGAAGCGGGGGCGAATCTGCTTCTGCATGCAATCTTGTCGATGACCCGATAGGGGATCGGATTGCGGCTGCGGATCGACGAAAGTAGCCCGCATCGACCGAATCGAGCCTCGGTTTGCCAGACTTTCGGTCGGCCAATCAATGGGAATTGCCCTGATCGGGATTGCCGATGTGCCGGCAGGAGACTCCCAATCGGATCAACAAAGTCGGACCACACCACTACGACGAGCTCTTCGTCCTCCCATCATTGCTCTAGCGAGAAATCAAACATCGATGAATTCGGGCCAATCAAAGCCGGGTCATTTGGATCCGCTGAAAGACGTTTATCACGAAGCTTTCGTCGAGAACCCAGCCCAGGAAGCGTTTCTCAAGAAGGGCACGGTGGCGCTGTTGTGCATCGACTTGCAGTATCTCGATGCGGCCCGAGGTCACGGTGTTTTTCGTGATGCGACCCAACATGGCGTGTCGCCCGAAGCACAGGAGTACTACTTCAATCGACTCGAAACGATGGTGTTGCCTGGCGTTCGGCGAATGCAAGACGCGTTTCGAAAGCACCAACTGGAAGTGATCCATACACGAATCCAATCGTTGACGCGTGACGGCCGTGATCGAAGCAAGGGGCATCGACGTTTAGGCTTGCTAGCCCCTCCGGGATCACGTGACGCCGACTTCATCGAGTCGGTCGGTCCGGTCGAAGAACAAGATGAAATCGTCATCAACAAGACAGCCAGCGGTGTCTTCTCGTCAACCAACTTGCACTATGTTTTAAAGAACTTGGGGATCGAAGCCCTTTACGTGGTCGGCGTCTATACCAACGAGTGTGTCGAAACGACGGTTCGCGATGCGTGTGATCTTGGTTACTTGGTCACCGTGGTAGAAGACTGCTGTGCGACGGTCACACGCGAACTTCACAATGCCTCTTTGGCAACCCTGCGAGACCGCTACGCAAGAATTGTTCAGCTCGACGAGGCACTCGAAAATCTTTCCGAATATCACGAAGTCAATGCGTAAGCTCCGGTGTGCGAAGCCAAAAAATGATGGTTGTCCGTTCGCGCGATCGCCTGGAAATCGCCCTTGTCTTTGGCAACGATCAGTGTTCCAGAGCGAGGCATCCAATGAATGCGGCATCGATTAATCAGCAGTCAAACACGCGGCAGCGTTCGGGCACCGACCATCCGATGTCAGTCAATTGGTTTGACTCAGTGACTGCTTGCCTGACCGCGATCATCGTTTTACTGTCTTGCGGTACGTTGATCGTCTTGGTGCTTTGGCTTTGTACGAAGGCGTTACCAACGAGGATGACAACGGAAGTACGCTCTACGGTTTCTTCTGCGTCGATGGGCGTGAACGAATCCGAGTTTGAACTGCCCTCCATCGGCGAGGTAAGTTTTCTTTTGGAACCAAGTTTCGAACAAACTCTCCGGTCGGTTGCGGCAATCCCAACGTCTTCCGACAAACGAGATGCAACCATAGGTGACATCGACTTTGCACGTGTCATCAGCCGCAGCAGTGGCCCCGACGTAAATGCGTCTCCAGCGATCGAGCGTTGGCAACGCTGGGTACTGAGATTCGATAGCAAGAACAGAGACGATTACGCCAGGCAACTCGATTACTTCGGTATCGAGCTGGGCGTCTTCGGAGGCGGTCAGGCGGGAATTGAAAGTGTTGCTCAACTTTCGAAGATGCCCATTAGGAATTTCAACAGTCACCCCGAAAGCGAAACCCGATTGTACTTCTCTTGGGAACAGAAAAGCCCCTTCCAGGTCTTTGACCGTGACATTCTTAATCGCGCTGGCGTGTCCACTACGGGTCGAAACGTTGTTCGGTTTCTTCCAGCATCGCTCGAGGAAGAACTGCTCAAGCTCGAACGCAGCCACTGTCGGAAGCACTCTGCGCGAGTTCCCGATTCAATCGTAAAAACTGTCTTTGAGTGTCGTAAGTTCGGAAACACCTATCGGTTCGAAGTGATCGATCAGTTTTATCGTTGACGCAGGTGATCCTGAGACGTGGTAACTACGGTACGAATGTTTCGTCAATATTTTAGGTCAGTTAGGATTAGTCGATGGGCAATTACGCATGATTTCGGTGCGACAAAGAGGCGATTGCTGTTCGGCTGATGTGACGAACGCGAACATTCAATCTAAACGTGGCGACCAGTCGCGTCTGATCGTATTTAGCGACGTCACACCACGTTTGCGGGCATCGCTTCCTGAACGAAGAAAAGCTTCTAAGTTAGGGAGACACCGTCGCGGTGATGGGGTAGTGGTCTGAAGGGTAGCGATCATTGAATGAAGTCTGCACGATCGCAGCTTCCTTCACGACGGCATCTTTGGAGACAACGATCCAATCGATTCTCGGACCTTCCGACCTTCCTTTCCACGAATTGAAGGTCCCTTCATTCGGCCGAACATTGGGATTGGCGTCACGGTAACTGTCTTTAAGATCCGGTTGGCCAACCAAGGCATTGTAAGGTTCACTGTTTGCATCGCAATTAAAGTCGCCGGTCACGATGACGACAGGTGAGCTTGCGATGGAACGCAACCGGTTAATGCGTTCGGCCAACAAGCGTGCGGATTCAAGACGTGCCTGTCGACCTCGGTGATCAAAATGAGTGTTGACGAATAGAATGGGTTTGTCGGCACCTTTCTTGTCGTGAAGCAACACCCATGTCGCCATTCGCGGGAGCGAAGAATCCCAACTCTTTGATTCTGGAATTTCCGGTGATTCACTCAGCCAAAAGTGACCACCGGCCAACTTCGTAAACCGATCTGCCTTGTAGAAAATACCGCAATGCTCGTTAGGCGTATTCATACGAGAGCGACCGAAGTAATCGTATCCCTCAACCTGTTCGAGCAAAAAATCTTTTTGAAATGCGAGCGTCTCTTGGGTCCCCATCAAATCGGGAGCATAGTCGGAGACAACCGAGGCAACGTATGACTTGCGTTTGTCCCAATGGTTGTCACCATCATTCGCGGAACCGAAGCGTAGGTTAAAGCTCATCACACGCAGCGGTTCTTTTGCGGTCACGGGAAAAGTGATGGCGAGGCAGGCGATAGCAATCGCGGCTGAGATTCGTTTCATCGTTGGGTAGGATCGCGAGGTGGGGAATACCGATCGGCCGATTATAGCCGGTGCATCGTCCACATTGAATCAGTAGATTGAAGCGAACAGTCGCCGTGCATTTTCGCGGCGAAAACCGTTCCTCCGCCGCAGACGCCATGCGGTAAATCGTTGATCAAACCAAACGCTGTCTTAGTAGCCCGGCAGAAATCCGAAGCGGATCATGATCCCCAAGCCAATGCTTAGCGCCATCATCCCCCAGACAAAGGCAAGGCGATAAAACGGTACGGGGATCGACTGTGGTCGCGGGGGAAGCGTTGCCAGCAGATAAAGACACAACACTGACAGGAGTGGCGGAAAGATGATCAGCGTGCAAATCGACGCGAGGATCAGACGCCGCATCGCGTACTGATAGTTGGCGACCGATTCTTCCGTTTCTTCTCGGTTGATCACGGGATTCGCAAGCCCCGTCAAATCGGTCGCCTCGTACGGGTTCGCCGAATGTAAGATCGGTGAGCCTGATCGCTCGCTTGTGGAGAACGGTGCGAGTTCCTCATTGTTATTGACGCCGACGGTTGGCTGGCGAGCCGGAATTTGAGAACGTTCCGCGTCACAATTCCAACAGTACTCAAACGTGGGTTCATTCGGTTCGTCGCACCGTTCGCACTGCCACGCGGACTGGTGCTGTTTTTCTTCGTCATGAGCGCGAAGCAATGCCTGAGCCCGCGGGAGATCTTCCTCGGCGACTCGGACTCGAATCAAGCTATCAGTCGGGGCACCGCCCATACTTAGGGCTGTACTGGGGTCGGTACCGACCAAGTGCGATGAAATGTTCGCCGCGGACAACAAGCTTTGGATCGCAACGGCAGACCATTGATCGCCGAATTCGCGTAGGACACAAAACTGATTCTGAGTGGACATCGTGATTCACCAATAATGCTCTGTTGTTCCATGTTAATCACGTCGGTGGATAGATCTTCCGACGGGATTCGACCGCGTCCGACATCCCGTGTGGGCCAACTCGGGCTCCGGCGACCTTTGCGGTGATTTCTCGTTCGTTCCCAGTTTTTGCTGACGCAGGACCGGCTTTCTTGTATTTGGACCACCGGCTTCGAAGAGGCATTCGCCTAACCAGCATAGAGAGAGCGACAGGTTTCCGAGGCTCGAACGGATATGAATCAAGGCGCGAGTGACCGTTTTAAAGCGATTCTAACAAGCGGTGGGTTAGGGGATGCGGTCAATCAAACCTCACCGAGTCACGACTGGCAAGAAACAGCAACGATCTAGGACAAGTGCATCCGAAAGGATGCCGAGAACGTTCGCATCGCCTTCTGTTTCACCCTTTGAGTGCCACGCCATGTCGTTGGGCCACCCGATTTCTGTGGTTGTACTTGCGAAAAACGAAGCATCGATCCTCGGCACCTGTTTAGCTTCTTTGCGTTGGGCCGATGAAGTCGTCGTCGTCGATGATCAATCGACAGACAACACGGTCGCGGTGGCAGAACAATTCGGGGCTCGTATCGTGCAGCATTCGTTCGAATCATTCGCGACACAGCGGAATTGGGCACTCGCGAATGCTGAGTTGCAAAACGAATGGGTCTTGATGTTAGATGCCGATGAAGCCAGCACTCCTGCATTCGCCCAGCAGGTGCAGCGAAGTGCTGCCCGTGCAACTTCACAGACAGTCGCCTTTCGAACATGTCGCAAAACAATGTTCGCCGGACGTTGGCTCCGCTACAGCGATGGTTTTCCGGTGTGGATCATGCGCGTCGTACGAAACGGGTTCGTACAATTCACCGACCAAGGGCACGGGGAAGTTCCCGTGCCGAAGGTCAACGGGACGATCGGGGTGATTCCAGAAGCGTTTATCCACGCACCGTTCAGTCGTGGACTAGGTGATTGGTGGGGAAGGCATATTCGCTACGCCGAACGCGAAGCTTGGCTAGAGTGCCAAAAAGAAGCGAACCTAAATTGGCGACAATTGGTGTCGCAAGACGCAAGTCAACGAAGGGCCGCAGTGCGATCGCTCTCGCGTCGACTGCCGTTTCGAAGTGGCGCCAGATTCTTTTACCAGTACATCATCAAACGCGGCTTCTTGGATGGAACTGCCGGACTGCAGTTTTGCAGGATGATGGCCTGCTACGAGCAGATGATCGTGACCAAGAAGTGGGAGCGTCTGCGAACCCAGACACGAATCGCAACACCGGCGACTCAGACGGTTGCGATGCGGAAAGAACGACCTTCGGCTAAGTGGCCGACAGCGACGAGATAGCCTGGTGCTCCGGCTAGACCAAATGTTTCGGTTCGGCACATCAGCCGTTGGGTGTACGTCTCGGTTATTGCACCGAAGGCATGGCAAACGCCATGTGGCTAATCCCAATTCCAGATATTGACGAAACCTTAGTCAGATAAATCGGATTCGTCGTTGAGAACCGGACGCTGTTTAATCCAACGGGCAGGGTTTCCGCCGACAATCGTCCAAGGGACGACCGGGGAAACGGCGACCGCTCGCGCCGCGACGATTCCGCCGTTACCAACGGTGATTCCTGGGCCTATGAATGCGTCGGCACAGACCCAGGCGTCATCACCGATCACAATGGCTGATTTGATCAATGGCAAGCTGGTTTGGCGATAGTCGTGCGTTCCGCCACAAAGGTGCGAACGTTGCGAGATCGTCGTTCGCTTGCCGATTTCCAAGCGTCCCAGGTTGTAGATCAGGCAATCAAAACCGATGGACGACCAGTCGTCGATGGACAAGTTTCGTGGGAGAAAAATTTTGGCCGATGGGTGGATCCGAACATTTTTTCCGATCTTGGCTCCAAAGATCCGAAGCATACTTCGTCGCCAAGCCCAACATGGTTTAGGCGAAAAACGAAAAAGCGGCGAGGCGATCGACCACAGGACGCGGCCGATCTGTTCACGACGACTCCAATGACGAGTTTTGCGATTGGCGTCGATCCCGTTGACGGACTGTTTCATGTGTAGAAAGAAGGCTACGTCGTTGCCGAGCAGTTTATCCGGTGAAGATCAAGCCACACCCCAAGGCGTCGCCATGCCTGGCTTCGAATGTCGTATTGAGACTTGTGGTCGCCGGGGCGAGCGAAAGGTCAGCCGCGCCAGCGTGCCAATGCCAAGCGACATCCCCAGCAGAAGAAGAACGATGATGCCTGATGCCGGATCACCGCTGAATTGCTGGTGCGAAACGGTGAATGATGCCAAATTCGCGATCACGATGGCGACGAAACTAAGCTGTGACATCGCACCGTGCCAATTTCGCGGTACAACGGTCACCGCATCTGATACGCCGCGTAATAGATAGACGCCCGCGACGACAACGAACACCACGCCAAAGATTCCTAACTCCCGAAAGACTCGGCTGACTCCATCCTCTTGCCAACTTCCCATTCCCTTTTGGTTGACGAGGTGATAAGCGCCCTGCGTTGCTGTACCAATTCCGGCACCAATCACACCCGATTGGGCGACAGTCTGTTGGACAGAACCACCAACAAGTTCTTGGTAACGCGCGGCGCCACGAGTGAATAGTGTTCCCGCGAAGTTGGTGTATTCACTGCTGACGTATCGGTCGGTGGCCACCAAAAAGATCCCGCCCAGCAACATCGCCATCATCGCGACCGGTACGATCACGCGTTGAAAGCGAAGGATTTTTCGCCAGTAGCACAGTAGTACAAGCGACGCAGCATAGACCAGTGGCATTCCGAGCATCTTGCGGCGTCCGGAAAGCAGCAAACACAGGCAACCAAAGATCGCGAGCAGAATCCAGAAGGGAGATTTGTGTTTCTGCTGATGAAGTGCAAGTGTCAGTGAGAACATCACGACTTGGGCCGCATGCAATCCCATGATGTCCGGACTTCGGTACCATCCGGCAATCAGTTGAACGATTTCGCCGTCGCTGTAGCGAATCCAATGCATGCCACGCATTCCGCCAAACCCTGGCCAGCCCAACTGACAGTATTCACCGATGACGCTTACCAGGGCGATACCGTTCACGATGCAATAAAACTGGAAAATCTTGCCAAGTTCTTTCGGTCGTAGTGAAATGAGGTAGCCGAGCACGATCCCTGCGAAGGGAGCTAGGTAAGATACCACACCAAGAATCATCATCTTGTACCCACCTGGATACATGACCAGCGAAAGTACACAGCCAGGGATGATCGCGATCAAAAGCAGCCGAAATGCATACATGATCTTCGAATGTTCTCGCATTGCCCGACTGATTTCTTGATGCGATTGAGACCAAGCAGCGGCAGTGATGATGGCCCACAGACCAAGGACGCTGACGGTGATGAGTACCGGTTCGTCGGGAGTTAACTTACGTACCGGGTCGCGTAAGAAATCGAGCGCAATTGCCCAGTAAATCGCGCGTCGCCAGTCGGTAAGCGCGACCAAACATGCGATCCCCAGACAACCTAGGTAGGCGATCGGTATCATTGTGGTGACCTAGTCGAGACGTGGTTTAATGTGGCGCGATCGGATCGCCGACGGTGGCGTTTGAGGTCTTGGCCAACCTTTTCTTCGATTCGGGAACCGCAGCGGGCATCGGCGGAATCACAAATCTGCAACGCGCCGCGTGTCAATGAATCAACCGAAACACGTTTTCCAGAGCTTGCTCGGACCGCTTGTCGGTAAGCCTTTTCAAGTCGTTTCGCAAATTGATCAAGACTGAAGCGTTGGCTCCATTGATGTCCGCGTTGAATCAACGACGAACGATACGTATCGTCTGTCAACACCCTGAACAGCGAGTTTGCCATCGCCGAATGATCACCCACTCGGCAAACGCAAGCCGCAGTCCCGACTACTTCGGATAGCGAACCTCCGTCGCTACAGACCACAGGGCATCCTGACGCCATGGCTTCGATGGGAGGCCAACCAAATCCTTCATATATACTCGGGAAGATGAATGCGGACGCACAGCGATACAATGATCGAACCTGTTCGTCGGTCGGATCGTTATGGAACCGGACACGGTGAGAGATACCGAGTGTCTTCGCTAGCGAGATTAGATCCGCAGACGCCGGTGGGCCAGCCATTACCAATCGGTGTGGGATCTGATGACCGATTCTGGCAAAGACCCGCAATACGCCGGCCCGATTCTTGTAAAACCCATTGTTGCCTAGATGAAACACGAACGGCGCGTCGTTGTGCGGGATGGGCGATGACTGCGTCTGGATGAAACTTTCTTCGATCGGTGGATAGATAACCGATTCTGATGTTGGAAGGCCAACCGATAGCGAGTGACAATCGTTACGCGTGCAGTCGCTGTCAAAAATGAGATGATCGGCGTCGGGCAACCCGGAGATCGCTCTATCGATGATCATTCGTGACAGCAGACGCGGACGTGGGACATCAAAACGTCCCAAGCTCTGAAGCTTAGGAATGATATCGTGAACGGTGGCGATGATAGTTCGCTTTGTAAACGCTTGGGTGATGTATCCATGGCTACCATCGATCAAATGAAATAGGTCGATCGAATGGTCGCATGCCAATTGTTTCGCACCACACCAGGCGTACCAATGGTGAATCGGCGTACGAAGTTTTCGCGGCGTGGAGCTCGTGTCTTTGGTGATACAGCATCGTGAGATCGAAAACTCATCGTGGTTCCGCAACGACGATTCGACTAAATCTGCGTAACGGCGCATGCTGCCTCTCGTTCCCGGCATCGCGGTTTCAACTAGGCAGACGCGGATCACTAATTCGTGCTCCCGTGGGACAGCGCCCATCGCGCCGCGGAAACGATGCCATCGGCGGCTGATGAGGGAGAGTAGTCGCCGATCAAAGTTTGTGCGGCCTGTCCCAACTGACGTAATCGCGATCGGTCCGATGCGGCTTCAAGTATCACACGAGTCAACATGGGCCAGTCGCCAAAGTCAAAAACAAATCCCGTTTCGTGGTCACGAACTAGATCACTTTGGCATCCCACTTGAGAACTAACGATGGCCGGCATACCGCATGCCATCGCTTCATTGACGACCAGCCCCCACGTTTCCCCATGATCGGACGGCAGCACTAAGCAATCAGATGCGATGTAACTTGCGACGATTTCCGATTGATTCAGAAAACCGGTGAACGTGACTGGAAGCCGATATCGCTCCACGATTTGTTCGCATTCACTTCGTAATTCACCGTCGCCGACCATCAACAAATAGATGGGCCGATCGGAGTGATTTGAAAGGTACGCCTCGCGAAACGAATGGAGCAGTTCGATGGGGTGCTTCTTCGCCTCAAACTTTCCACAAAACAGAAAACAAGTTGCTCCGGGTGGAACCCCCCAAGATCGCCTTAGTTCAGCTCGCTGTCCCCGAAGAGATGCTGAAGCTTCAAAAAAACGTTCGTTCTCGACACAATAACGAGCGTCGAATAGGGACTGATCCGTCACGCCATAGCTCTGATAGAACTCGCGATTTGCGTTTCCGATGGAAAGATAGGCATCAAATTGGCGAACGAGTTTTCGTTGGGCAAGCCTTTTCCACCAAGGTCGAGGACGAAGATGATTCGACTCCCCACGAACGATGCAGGGGAGCTTGTTGCGACGGCAAGCACGAAGCGTTTGTAGGCAACTTTTGACAACCCATCCGTTAACGACGACCGCATCGATTTGTTGGTCGAGCAGTGTCTGAGCGATTCGCGGAGTGTCACATCCCGAGAAGTTGACCACACTGGGGCACTTCGAAACATTTTGAAGTACTTCGTAGTCGTAGCCTTCGAGAAGTGGAATGTCCCATTCGAAGTCAATTCCAAATCCAACGCCTTGACGACTCGCATCCGGCACCATCGCAAACATGGCGACAAATCTCATATCTTCGCGGGCAGCCAAGTGACGAAAGATCGGTACCTGGTACTGGATCGGGTGACTGGTCACGAATGCAATTTTCACGGATCAATCGCTAGGCGATGCGAGATGATGACCGAGGCGATCGGATGTCCGAGTCCGCATGTGGTGGCTTCGCGAGTGACCGCTGGACATCGATCGCGCGTGAATCTGAGGCCGGTGTCAGATGCTTTCGCTTTTGTCGCAGTAAACGCAACGCACCCAAAAAGGCTCGGCATTCACCGATAAGTTTGGCAGGGATCCACCACGGATGGCGTAGATGGAATTTGGTACGGATCTCTCTTAAAGTCCGCCGCGCACAATAAACATAGGCAGACAACGGGCTGGGCGAATGTAGTAGCGCGAAGTAGTGATCGCCGATCCCATGTCGAGGATCCATACTTGTCAGATGGCTGCCTTTGTCTCGCGTGCCACCATGATCGGCCCGCAAGTGGTCGATACCGGCGTCACCTAAAAAGCGGATTAGCCCACCGGCTTTGGTCAACCGATGGGCGAACTCGGTTTCGAAACGGAAGGCCGATCCGATAAAGTTTTCGTCAAAGCCGCCCAGGGCGATCGCGTGATGGCGTTTGACACATAGATTTCCAGCCATCACATTTTGCAAACTTGAATTGCGGCTGGAGTGAAATGGAAAGTCTTCGTCGACTCGGAGGCCACTCAGCTTTTTCGGGGCCGGTCGATCTTCGGGACTTTGCCATGGCTGGACAATTTGCCCGACGGTGGCCCAGAGATTTTCATCGGACACATGGGCGTCTCGATGAATTCGGACAAGTTCTGACCGGGGCTTGATATCATCGTCGAGAAATAGAACGAGCTTCGAACGCGCTTGACGCAATCCATCGTTCATCGCAGCCGTGATCGAAGGAGATCGACGTCGAATCCAGCGAATCGTCTGACCGTGTGCCCAGTCGGACAGTTGCCGCTCTGTCGGTTCGTCATGCGTCATCGATTGGTCAACGATCAGAATCTCATTCGCGGGATGTGCCAATTCCAACAACGAACAAATCGTCTGGATCAAGACAGCGTCGCGACCATAGGTAGGAATCACGATCGAAATCAGGCTCGAAAATTGATTTGCCACTTTGGTCGTCGTATCGATTGTTTAAATCTGGAAGACATGCGTCACTGCATCTGCAGGGCCGTCGTCTTTTCGTGTTCGCATTGCCGGAAAAACTGGACGAGCTGCCGCGCACAATTACGCCAGGTCAACGATCGACAGTATTGGATCGCATGGTTATTAAGTGGCGTCGACGAACGCGAATATTTCAAGATTTGACGACAGAAGGCGTCGACGTCGCCGATAGGGCAGCATCCATCGGGTTGGACACGCGAAAGATGGTCCCGCATGCCGCCGGTATCCGAGGCAACCACATTTAATCCGCGAGCGAGTGCTTCGATACAAGCTTTTCCCGCGCCCTCGAAAAATGAAGGGAATACGAAAATACCGTGTCGGTCGAATAGCGGAAGTAACCTCGATTGATCAACCCAACCATGCAACTTAACTCGATCGGAAACGGTATCCGATAGGCGATCCAAGATCCAACGATGAGCCTCTTCTGACGTCACCCATGTCATCGATAGGCCGGGAGACTCGGTGAGGACACGGTTCACGATTTCTACCAGTAGGTCAGGCCCTTTGATAAACGAATGCTGGCCGACAAACAGTAAACGCTGTCGGCGATCGTCGGTCATGTCTGGTCGTGGATGGTCCAAAAATAGATCGGGGACGCCATGATGAATCGTCGTCAAAACTTGGGGAAACCCGAGCAGGTGTTGTTCCAAGAAATCGCGATCGTCATGACTGGGAAGAACGACTCCGTCGAACCAACGAATTGATTCAGTCCATTGTCGTTTCAAAAACGGACGTAATGCCCGCGTCAACATCGGATGGCGAGACGCCGGGACTCCAAGTTGACGATGCCAAACCGGCAAGACCGAGTTGACTCGAAGTTCAAGGCCGTGGCTGCGATTGATGACGACGCCGGAAAAGCCACAATGACGCAGTGCCTTGGCAGCCAGATACCCCTGGGGCTGGCTGATCATGACGGCATCGTATGGTTTCTGTTCGGTCGCTCGGAGGACTGCTCGGCGATAGGCCAACGGTTGTTCGATAAGAGAGTGCAAATTTCCGTGGCGGATTCGTCGGGGACCGAGTTGGGCGTCCCATAGCTCGTCGACGTCATGCCCCAATTGACGTAATGCCACGTTGGTGTGATAGACCGTTCCTGCGGCACCGCTGTCGGGATCCGCCGGGACATTGGCTACCGTCAAGATACGCATTTTCGTATCCACGTTTGGTAGAGAAAGATTGACAGGTTGCTTCACGTTCTATCGTTGTGAACGATCGTTTGGCGGCCCAGACATCGGTTGGTGTACGATTGCAGTAATCGATACCAGGATCGTAAATGTGACGGATGTCGCCGCAGTACGCGTTTCAAGTAACACACCGCCCGCCCGTCACGATTGCGAACCAACTGTGATCCGATCAAGTAGTCGGTATTCACAGATTGAACATTCTTCCGCCAAGAGGACGCTGAAGCATCAAGCGTGAAGTCTCGTCGGACTTGAAGCGTTAACCGTTCTGCTTGCTCCAATATCGGTTGCTCGTCCTGCCCATTCTGCCGGGCCAAGCGACATTGTTGACCGAGGATACCAAAGCGTGCTTGGATGTCGCGACGGGTGCCGGTAATGCTCTCCGGACGGAAGGTGAAGCGGTACAAGACATCTTCGAGATAGCTGACGTGGGACACCTCCGCCATTCGTAGCCATAGGTCCGCGTCTTGCGCAAAGTAGAATGGGGCTCGATATCCACCGACATTAACGTAGGTTTGCCGGCGAAACATCACCGTCCCATGCGCCGGCGGCCCGACGCGGTCATTGAGCAACTGATGGGTCGCAACACAGTCGTCTTGCGGACGTCTCACACGACACATGAACTCGCCTTCTGGACCGACATAGTCGGTAAAACAGGAGACAAAACCGATTTTGGCATCACTCTGGATCCGATCGAGTTGTTGTTCGAGTCGTGCGGGGGCTGATTCGTCATCCGCGTCTTGCCTCGCGATAAACGGGGCCTGAGCCAGATCGCACCCGCGAATCAGGGCTCGGGTCAATCCAACGTTTGCTTGATGAACGACTCGTATACGCGCATCCAGGGAAGCCGCTTCGTCCAGGATCGTGCCACTTTGATCGGTCGATCCGTCATTGATCACGATGAGTTCCCAGTCCAGCAACGTTTGCCGTTGGATCGACCGTAACGATTTCTTGATCGTGGTTTCGTCGTTGAAGCAACTCATCACGACGGAAACACGGGGAGTTTTTATCTCGCAATTAGCAAGCATGGAAAAACGCTCGACTACCGTTTCTTCAAAGTTTCAGCGATCTTGACGGTCAATGTCCATCCAAACACTCGCCGTAGTTTTCGAAAGTACGTCGTCCGGCTCGGCTGTTGGTTGAGCGACGTCATTTGATCGGTGAGATCCAATGCTTCGTCGGCTTCCTCGGACAATTGGTGTCGACCACACATTCGCGCGATCCAAAACATCGTCCGGCTCAAGTCGCCTACATAGGACCAATCAGTCTTGCCGGCGTCTCGCATCAGGTTCCAAATCGATCGATGAGCAAGATAGAGGTCCAGGGTCCGTTCGCGAGTGAAACCGTCGTTCAATCCACTGGCACGATGTTCATCGTGATCGACAACCGTGCATAGTGCTTGTGGTACGCTGATGGCTTTGACGTTGCAGAGCCCAGCGCGGAGGTCATGTTCCCAGTCTTCCATCATTCGAAGTGGTTTCCATGGACCGATCAAATCACAAACGTGTCGTCTCCAAAGCGGAGTGAGCGTCGCCCAACCGCGTTTGGGGAGAAACGAAGGAAACAAGTTCTCGATCGTTTGGTTCGTTCTCGCCCAGGGACGCAACTGTCCTGACTTTGATTCACGCCGAAGAGTAACGCAGTAGCAAACATCGGCTTCGGAGACTGCCGTCAGGGCGCGGACTTGGACCTCAAACTTATCTGGATGCAACAAGTCATCGCTGTCGAGATACTGTATAAAATCGCCCTGTGCTAAACGAAGCCCTGCATTGCGTGCCACACCCGGTCCGGCATTGTCTTGTCGGATCCGGTGGACGACACCGGGATGATCGGATACCAGTCTTGACAACACTTCCGGGGTTTCGTCAGTGCTGCCATCGTCAACCAAGATCACTTCAGTCGATTGATAGGTTTGCGACAAGACTGATTCGACAGCCTTGGTGACCAGACGAGGCCGATTGAATACCGGAATGATCGTTGAAACCAGCGGAGGCGAAGTCGGGCTCAATGAATTAGTTCCGAGTCAGCAAGATTCTTTCGAACGGCTTCCACGCTTATCATCGAATTCGGAAACTTTTGCAGCGATGGAGTGCAGACTTTAATGTGAACAACATGTGTGCCGAATACTGAGCCGGGCGACTGAATTGCGGGCGGTAGCCGTTGACTTTCATCCATCGCCGAGATTGCCATTCCAATGCCGCAACAATCGGGGCAGAAAGTGTCTCACGATGACGTCCCATTCCGCCACCTTGGATATGATCGATGTGCAACAACGTTTCGGAATGAAACCGATTTCGACCCGATCCATCATCGGCCGCGTGTCGCCGAATCTTGGTTCGTTGTTGCTCCAGACAGTGCGCTTCAGCGATCGCTTGAGCTTGGGACTTCGACAGTCGAACTCCGAGAAACTTCGCGAGCCGGCTTGTTTCGGCAGGTAGGTCGGCAATCATCGCTTCGTATTTTGCGAGGTAGATCCCTTCGATAGAGGTCCAAGCCTCATATTCGTCCATCAATCGATCGAGGCCGCCATGGACAAAGGCAAACGCGGGGATCGAATACTTGGTGACAATCGAAGCAACGACATCGCGAAGGTCGCGGTAGGTGTAGACAATCTGGGCTTCTCCGGCGCGAGCGAGTTCAACAGCCTCTGGTAGGTACCGATGTGTCTTGGCGATGACGACGTGATCGGTGTTCCGATGGGTGCGTAGAAACCGTTGGACGGAGTCTTGTGAAACGAGCTGGACCGATGGTTGCCCAAGAATCGCGGCGACCAACTGCGACTGTAGCGTCGAGCCCCCACGACGCATTCCGACGCAAAAGACAAACCGGTGGCCTTTGTTGACGACTGCCTCCTTCACCGGAAGGGTAAATGAGCGATCGCACACATTGTGGAGATTGCGACCCGATGGATCGTGCAATTCGTGGAGTGTAGCGATCTGGGGCAGGCAGTCGCCTGATGGGGTCACGGCCGTTAGTTCGAGCGTGGAAATGAACGAGCTGCTAATGGACGGTTTGCCGATGCAGCAACGACTTGATTTTTCGCGAAAGTCGACGCATCGAGCTAACCTTTGTGACGACCGGTCGGGCACTGACGACACATTCCGGAAGTGCGGCGGCGACCCGGCGGAGTAAACCTCGATGAGAATGCCAATCTCGGGCGATCGCTTTTTGTTTATTCGCCAATAGATAGGGACGCATCGATTCGTACGTCGTGGGCGATAGGTGGGTGAGGCACTGCTGGAACGTCTTCTTGTTATCGAATCGCAACATGCCTCGTGGATCGAACAATAAGTCGATCGAGGGGCAGCCGAAGTAGATGGGAACGGTCTCTGACAAGAAACAGTCGATTAGCTTTTCGGAAAAGTAGAGATCCGAAGCGGTGTTTTCCATTGCGACCGAAAAACGATAGTCTCGAAGCGCTTCATCTTTACTCGTGATGGGATGAATGCCTTTACCAAAACAGTCGATCGCTTGATTGCGGATGCACTCCTCGGCTATCTGACGACGGAACTGGTACGCGCCGACATCGTGATGTTCGATGCTACCGATGAATGACGCTAGCTTGGTCTTTTTCGGATGATGCTGAAGGTTGGCGAATGCGTCTTCATCGTTTCGGACCCGAATCCAGTTAGTGCCAAAGTACAGCGGTTTGAAAACGGTGTCGCTGGCCAGCAAATCCGATTGATGCGTGTAGATCGTCGTAAATCGCTTCTTCAAGACTTCGACAGTTTCGAAACAAGGATTGATGGGACTTTCGACGAGGGCGCAGAAGCGTTGATCGATTGGGTAACGAAACACCGATTCGTTGTAGGCCGCTTGATTAAAAAAGAGACCGGCGTGGAATGCGGTCTTACGACGCCTTGAATCCGAAAGCACGAATTGGAACTTCAAGTCAGCTACCGACACCTCAATGGTCGTTTGGGGAAGTTTTAATCCCTGGCAATCGATTCGAATGACGTCGGAACTGATCATCGGCTAGTCCACACATGCTTCCAAGGCGGCGGAGCGGACATCCCAATGTTCATCCGATCGATAAATCGGCAAATCGAATTGGTTCCAAACATCGCGGATTCGGTCAACCGTTGATGGTGCGAGTTGCGATCGCCAACTATTCGCCATCGCAAGGCTGTTACGAGCGACGGCATGTGTTCGGTACAAGCGAGGATCTTTCGGGCCTTGGTGGCAGAGCGTCTCGTGTCGTTGCCGTGTCGCGTCGCTATAAGGCAAGCCAATCGCATCGAAAATCTCGCGAAATCGCTCCAATGGGTTGGCACATAGATCCTCGAAGAAATGGTAAGCGATCTTTGCATTCTTTTGAATTTGATTCCACATCACCGTGTTGAGTACACCGTGCAAAACAGTCGCTGCCGCCGCGTTGTCATCGTGCTGATGTTTTACCAGGAGTCCGCGATACGGCGATAGATGCTCAACTAGCAAAGACTCCCGAGAGGCAAAGTCCTGGAGAAATTTCCCTATCGGCCAGCGGAGGCGGAGGATGCTGGAGACAAAACCTGCGGGGTGTCGGAAGAGAACCAAAGGACACACGTCGAAGTTGGCGGCAAAGTATCCCGTCATCAAGCATGCTAAGGGATCTTTGATCATCATTCGCCGGATCGGTTGCCGAAAGAGTCGCAGTGGCATTAACGGATGATCGGTGTCGGTGTTTGCCGAAGTGTCGCGATGCTGGCCGGAAAGCAAACGCCGAAAGTAGGCGTCGACGTTTTGGTTTCGTTGATCAAACGCGAGCGACGTGAATTCTTCAGACCAATATCCCTTGTTGGGATTGAAGGGTTCGTGGACGTACCATAGTCCAGGTTCGGCTAGCATTTGGGCGAACCAAGTCGTGCCACTGCGATGTGTACCAGCGATGAAAATCGGTTTCCCAGGCGGGAACTGATACAGTTGACGCCGGACTTGGGGATATTTTGACCAGGCGTCACGCAGGCGACCGATCGTTAGTTTAAAGCCCACTGACGACCTCGTTGGAAGATTCGTATCTTTTGAGGCGAGTTATCTTTTGACTTTCCTTGGCGGCGAATTGTCCCGTCGTGCGTAGCTCGTGAATCCGTGTTTCAGCCGAACGCCGCATTTTGCGTTCATGAAGACTACGATTGCGATGTCCGGATACCTTTTTCCGGGCAGGCGGATGCCATAGATGAATGCCAAACGATGTTCCGCCTTCGATCACGTGGCCGGTACGCAGACGTGAGAGGAATTCGGTGTCCTCGCCACCCCACCCAGAGTAATCCTCGTCATGTCCACCGATTCTTTGGTAGGCGTTTGCCGTGACCGCAATCGGCGTCGGATTGTTCTCAACAATGGCTTCCAGCTCTAGGCAAGTCGACAACGATTGACGCTGGATAATTTGATCAGTCATCGATCGAGATGCGTGGAACAACAGTCGACAAGGCCGAATCCCGTCTGCATCACCGAGAAGGCCGAGGGTTTCGGCGAGATAGTTTTGTGGAACAAGATAGTCCGCATCATGGATAAACAGCACACGGCCTCGCGCAAGTTCGGCGGCACGATTAAGTGCCCGACTCTTATTGAATCCGTCCGTCGCGTTACGAGGTAGGTGGCAGTAGCGAATGCATTCAGGAAGCGAGTTTTGCAGGCTTGCCGTGGGGCCCGATTCGCAGACGACAATTTCGATTTCGGCGCGGACTTGCGATAACAAGGACCGCAGAACCATGCTCAGTAGTGGCAGTCGGTCGTCACCACCGATCGCAATGAGTACCGATGCTTCGAGATTGGATCCAGGCTTTCTCGCCGAAGTCTGCAGCGAAATCGGATTGAGCTTCAAACAGTGCTCTAGCAGACGGCTGGCGACTCTCGGGAAGACGCGCGCGATCGTAAACTTCGATGAATCTTGCCATTGGCAAATGCGTATTTCGGAATCCGGCAATCGAGTGAGGTGTTCTCGCCGATTGTGAAGATCCATCCAGGTCCAGCCCAGTCGCGCCGCCAAGTGAGGTGCCCGCAGAATCACTTCTGCACGCCAGCGTTCATGCAACCAGCAACCGAGCCGTTGTCGAAGACGATTCGGTGGTGTTGACGTCATCAATTGCTCGTGATGCTGGGCAGTCACAGCGATATCGGAATCTGTCGATGTCATCTGGAGGAGTGGCGATGGCTATTGACGCACGCCGATTTTTCTCGCTGGAACGCCGGCCCAAATTTCTTCCGCTGGCACATCGGAAACAACGACGGCTCCAGCTCCGATGACCGCCCCGGTTCGAATTTGAACCCCCGCCGTCACGGTGACTCCCGCACCAAGCCATACGTCGTCACCAAGGACAACGTCCCGTTTCTCTGCGGTCGGAGGTTGATTCCGAATCCATTGACCTTTCACGGTCGAATGATGGCTGGCTACCAAGGTGCAGAACTGGCTGATCAGACATCCAGATCCTATTTTGATTTCGCCGCCACCAGAACGCAGATTGTTGTAGGGGCCCAGCCAGGTTTGGGGGCCAATCGAGATTTTTCCGTGACCATTGTGAAGATCACCAAAGGAAAGCACGCATCCGTACCCGATTGAAACATCTTCATGTATCTGCAACGCGTCGGGCTGGTAGTGGTTGAGCACGATATCCGACGAGAGACGCAAGTTGATCGCTTTGGATCGAATCTCGTGGATGATGTTGAGGTGCGATTGACGCGATCCAAGGTCCGCAATCAGTTCCGGATGACGTAGTAAACGCAACCCGCGAGCCACATTCTTGAGTGCCTTAAGCATGGGAGATCACCTTTGTTCGCAATCGCGGGTGCGACCACTTTATCGGTGACTTACCCTGTACAAACCGTTTTTCGATCACATGGAAGAACGCCAAACCGCCGATGATCGATGTGCCTACAAACAGTATCAAACGCACAAGCCACTGCCATCCGATTGGTTGTAAAGTGACATACATCTCGAGGGTGTAGATGATCGGAATGTGGACCAAGTACACCGAATAGGAGACGCGACCAAGGTAAGCGAGGTACCGAGCCACACGATGTGTCGTCCAGCAACTACCTTCTTTTTCAATCAGCCAGTTCAAACCAATATAAAAGCCGAGTAGTGCAAACAATTCGCTCGTGGTGAATATCCATGGTTGCCACCAGCCCGCGATCAGAACTCCGTTAGAGATCGTTCCTTTCGTAGCGATGAAGAGTTCGACAAACTGACGGTTCAGCAACATTGCGATCAGCAAAGCGATACACGCGAGCGAAATCGAGGAACACCATCGTGGGACCGTTCGTATGCCCTCAGCCACTTCGACTGCGATCGCGCCGAGCGTCCAATGAAGCCAAAACATCAACGGCCATAGGTACCACTTACCCAGTTGAAATGGACCGAGGTTCAGGGGGCCGGCGACTGGCATCGACAGACGCCAACCAATGGTCACGATTCCGATGATGCACAGGAGCATCATCGTGGAGGATCGACGAAACAGCAGAATCAGTAGGACGTACCCGGCATACAATTGCTCCTCCATCCCTAACGACCACAACGATCCATTGCCCAGCGATGTGCCAAACTCTGTCAAGTTGTGAAGCATCGTGAGGTGTAGTAAAAGATCCCAGCCGATCTGCTCGTGGTTCACGACAAAACGTTGGTGAACCGTCGCGGCAACCAAACTGATAACAATCGCTACAACGTAGGGTGGGTAAAGACGCCAAATTCGACGTTTCCAAAACTTGCCCCAATCGAGTCGATACTCGCCAGTGTTCGCGACGCCAACCGCGGCTCGTCGGTGGATACAAAAACCTGAAATCAATACAAACAGATGGACACCCAAGTAGCCGTATCCGGCGAGGAAGCTTGGCAGGAACCAAATGTTTTCGCGAAACCCGCCGGGGGCATCGTGGGGACCATGTATCGCTAGGACTGCGAGAATTGCGAGTCCTCGTAGCATGTCGATACTTTGAAGGCGATCGTTCATGCAAATGTTGACGCAAACGCCTTCAAGTCACCGACTTCCCGTTCGCTCATCTGTCCGCTATTCGTTGGCCATTCGCTTCCCGGGCTTCGATGTTGAACGGGACGTCGGGCGAGTTTGCGTAATTGCGATTGAAGCGATATTGGGATTCCGAGTTTGGAGAGTCGGCCGGGGTGATGCTCTGGTGGAACGGTCACGTTTCCTCGCATTTTGGGTTGACGCAAACACTTCAGCAGCGTCTGGTGCCATCGCTCAATCGATCCATGAAACGAATAGTCGCCTTGTTGTGACACGGTCGCGCGTCGTGCCAACCGAGAATACAGCCGCGGATCAGCTAGCAGTCGCCGCACCCCGTCGACTGCCCGCAGCGGTTGCCCGACAGGGAATACGATTGAGTTCACTTCGTTTAGGAATTGGCCTTCGCAGGTGAGTCCCTCGAATCGTGAGATGATCGGGACGACGCCATGTGCCATCGCTTCGCGCGGCGCGATCGTCACACCTTCCCATGCCGCAAAGTGGATGAACAAATCAGCTCGCGGAAAGAACGATTGATAGAGTTCTTCACGATCGACCCAACCGTGAAAAGTGACTCGCCCGTCGACGACGTCCTGATGTAATCGCCGTCGTAGTTCTGATTCAACTGGCCCAGTTCCGACGAATCGCATTCGAAAGTCGATCGCTTCACGCTTTAGCTCAGCGAGGAATGGGAGGAAATCAAGGCAGCGTTTTTGTGATTGCTCCAATCGTCCCGCATAAATTAACTCCAACGGGCGATCGCGAAGACCTGATCTATTTCGATAGTTGTCAACTCTAGCGTCCAAGTCGATCGGGGGATGAATGCCGCCCGGAATACTACACACGCGAGCCGGATCAACGCCCGCCCATTGGGTACACGCGTTGGCGATCAGTTTCCCTGATGTGACACAGCAGTCGATTGCGTTTCGATAGCGCCGAGCATCGATCAGGTATCCGGGTTCGAAAGAGCGAATTCCCATGACGATTCGTGGACGGTACCGAGACCGTGATGCCGCGGTCAGGGCGTCGAACACCCGCATGATCAACACCAAGTCGGGTTTTTGAACATCGATCAATCGGTTGATTGCTTTCTGCCGATCGGAACGTGTACCAAGCGACCCATCAATTTCTTTGATCGGTAAACCCGGATGAACCTCGCGATAGGTTTCCGGTAGGTTATAGACACGACCTTTGGTGAGCCCCAGCGTTAGGTCCCAACCACGATTGGGAAGCTGCCGGCACAGGTCGGCGATGATTTGATCGGCACCACCGCGAGGCTGACTACATCGTGAAACGATTAGCAGTTTTGGCATACCGCTTCGACTTCCAGACGTCGGCTGGATTCAAGGATCTCGTCCAGACGGTCTTGAGTATGGTGTCGATGGAACAGCGGCCATTCTTGTCCGTCAATTCGCGTCGACTGTCCGACCTTCCTGCGGATTCTTCGGAACACATCGACCACGTTGGAAGGCAATGGCAAGCGGTCCAGTCGTCCGTTGTATTGCAATGGCGGATCTCCGAGATGGCTCGGCGGTTTTCGCGGCGCGACCGATTGCACACGAACGATCAACTCCCTCCAGGATGCGAGGCAGCGTTCCCACGTGTAGCACTTTCTCGCATGTTCCGCCGCATTGGTCGAAAGTCGGTGGAGCTGCTTCGGATCGACTGCCAATGCTTCAATGATCGCCGCCGCCGCTTCTGTATCGCCGACGGGGAACGACCGTCCATGGACACGATCAACGACCAATCGCTCGCTTTTAAATCCAAGATACCGCGCCGTCACCGGAACCACACCGTTCATCATTGCTTCGGCGAGAACGATGCCAAACGTTTCGGACGACGAAAATAGCACGAGAACGTCAAGATTGGGAAGCACTTCACGATCGATTTGCGCGGACGTTTGTGCTCCTAGCATCGTGACATTGGCAGAAAACGGCGTCAAACGCGAACGCAATTCCGCTTCGCACGGTCCACTTCCTGCAATGGTCATTTGAAAGTTCACACCACGACGAATCAAGGCGGCGCAGAAATCGGGAATATCCATGACCCGCTTATCGCCAGGCGTCAGACGACCGATGAAGCCCAAGCGAATGGGATGATCACCACGCGGAACCCGGTGCTCGCTAGCTGGGCGAGCTCCATTGGGAATGTGCGTGACTCTTTCCTTGTCAAATCCCGATTGCTCGATAAGAAAACGACGTGTCATCGCGCCGACGCAAACGACGTGATCGATGCCGTCTCGCAAATCCTGAAGGTCAGCCAACATCGGCGGCAAATTGCCCTGGGCTCGGCTAACAAGATAGATCGGTCGACGCCGTTTTTCACGGATCACCGCGGCGTTCGCGTCTATGACACCCAACGGTAAGGCCAACGTCGGTTGCGTCTTTCGGATCACACGCTGGCAAGCTCGGATACGAGATTCTCGAGTCAGCCCGCGGCCGTCGACGATCATCGACTCGATCCCCGGATGGTATTCCAAGTACCGGTCGGGGTCATGAGCCTGTTGTCCTTTCGCAAGTGCGATGATTAGATCGGCACCGTGATTCGCACAATCAGCAGCAAATTGGTCTAACCATGTCGCGACGCCACCAACCGGTGATGCGGTCGCCATGAATGCGATGATTCTCGGTCGAGGCATCAATCGACTTCCTCGATTCCGAGTAGCTGACGAGTTCCCGATGCGAATGCTTCGTAGGTTAAAACTTCCGTCGCAATGCGAACACTTGCTTGCGATTGATGTTCCACCTTCTGAGGATCTTGGACAAGCGGACGTAACGTTTCCAGAATGTCGTCGGGGGTCAATGATTGGCAAACCGTTCCGAATTGATTTCGCCGACAAAATCGTGCGACCGAACCATACGCTGGCGCATGCACAAACACAGGACGTCCGGTGGCGACGTAATCACTCAACTTGGTTGGAAACGAAAGTTCGGTAAGTTCTCTCGATCGACTCGAGAACGATTGGGGCAGGTACAGGCAATCGCACTCGGCAAGAAGAGAACGTAATTCGGTCTGATTGCACCAGCCACGAAAGGTGGCGGCGGCATTGGAGTTGGCCGAGAAAGTGATCTTATTTCCGGCGACGACCAGAACGATCCGGCGACCGTCGATGGTCCATTCAACTTGATCTAGGCTGCGTTGCAAGGCTTCCCAAGCATCGGTCGCGTACATCGATCCTGCCAACCCGATTCGAAATTCAGCTGGATCGTTACCTTGATCGCTGACATCTGGTGTCTGTTCTCCGGTGCCGTAACGCACGATCACTGCCGGTGCATTACTGAAAGGTCGATACGCCTTTTGAGCATCTTCACCGATCACACCAATGCGTGTGGAGCGATCTAGCAATCGCCGGAAACGTTTGTGTGTACGACTGCGGCTATAACGATCGACGTTCCTTTGCCGGCATAAGTGCGTCGGGTCGTCCCAGATCTGTGTGATGATATCACCTCTAAACGCGTTTGTTATTCGGTAGGCGACATCGATCGCTGCTAGGCTATTCAGAATCAACCAGAGTTGTTCAGGTTGTTGCGAGAGCATGTAGTGTTCGATCAGGTCGGCCTGATTTCGAACGTGCTGATCGTAATGCGTTCGGTGCACCAAGTAGCGTTTGATCAGGCCTGCGACTGAGTTGATTTGATCGGTGTACCATTCATTGTAAGGTGGGAAGATTTCAAAAGACTGAAGACGATCACGTTTTGATTCCGCGGCGGCCTTTTCGTTGATGATCCCTGCGAACGAGACTGGTTGAACGCCATCGACATTCAGCATCTGGTCAATCAGAAAACCTCCGACGCCTTGCAGCCCCGGAGCAGACGCAGCGACCAACAGAGTTTGTTTCACCGAACCGAAGCTCTTAGACGACCGGTTTTTCGAAACAGACCAACAAGTGATCTTTAAGGGAGATTGCCATCGGAGCTCGATCGCGATGTACTAACCCGTGCTGGCTGGGAAGACGCTGGATCAGACCAGCGACCGATTGCTTCCAGCCCTGGTGACGTCGTGCGGACCAGTGAACGGTTTCAACGCAATGACGAACTTTCTCACGCAGGCAGCGTCGCTTGTGGCTATGGCGAATAAGGCTCATGATTCTTAGGCCCTGTGTCTTTGCAATCCAGCGAAGGCTGCGCTGTGACGCAAAACACAAGTGCTGAAGTGTATGCAGATACCAATGTTGGCCACCGAGAAGACGCCAACTCCAGTGTCCGGAATTTCCAGTCGAAAGCAGTAACTTACCGCCCGGTCGCAGCAATCGAACCGCATCTCGAAGTGTTTCGGAGGGGGAGGGTAAGTGTTCAAATACATCGAATAGCGTTACGACATCAAATTGCTCGAAATGATCGGGAGGAACGTTTTCGACGAAGTCGGCGAGCCATTCGATTCGTCGCTCAGCTAACGATTGTCGAACGGACAGGCAGGGCTCGACTGCGGCTTTTGTCCATTGTTGCGGCAGCATTGATAGAAACTGGCCGTTGAAAGCACCGACGTCGACGATTCGGATTTGTGTCTGAGTTTGTGCTTGTCGCAGCAACAACTTCCGTGCAAGTCGCCAAGAAGTTATCTCATTGGGTCGGTAATTCCACGCATTCTCCGAAAGCTGTCGATAAACCTTATCGAGTATCATCCGGCTCGGCTGGGGAAACCGGTAACACGATCCACAATCCCGACATTCCATCAGTTCACACTGGTGAAAGCTGTTAATGGGCAGTTGTAAATCAGGTGTTGTCCCGGAACCGCGCAATTCGATCGGGAGCGAGCAATTGCCGAGTGACGTTCGATTTTCCGAACCACAAAGATTACAGGTCGGAGTCTCGAAAGTGGTACGGCTGGCTTCGATTTGTTGGCTGGCGTGTTGGATCACGAACGTTCGCAGATTTCAATGATCAAAAGGCGATGGAATTGTCTCTCGTTACGACTCGAAGACACTCGTCTGTGGCCGTGGGGTGTGACGAGTGCTTGGCAAAGGGCCCGCGAGCGGCGACATTTGGAAACTGTTTGCTGTCGCGGATCGTTGCAGTTCCGGCAAACGAATCGCCCCCCACCCGGCATTCCAGCCTCGAATATCTGATGCGGATAGTTCGACGCTAAACGGAAGGACTCCCGCGACGGAATCGTAGATCCGTTGGCCTTCTGAGTTTGCATCAGTGATCGAGATTGCGCAGTGATAACGTCCCGGAGCCAAATCGAATTTTGACTGGAAATGATACTCCTGGCTGGATCCAATTTTCGGCGGTGTGAGTTTTTCGGTAAACGTGCTCCCGATCGGTGTGTTGTCTTGTGCGTAGACCGTCAACCCAAGAAGGAAGTGCGAAGTCAATTCATTCGCACGAATGGTCGTATTGAGTTGAAAGTCGCGACCAACCTGGAGTGTGTCGCGGTCATGAAGTCCGCCGAGTTGCAGGCGTACGAATTCGAGATCCCGACTGAGCCCGGGAAACGATCGGGAAGCGTGCTCGACCGAATCGGTTTCATCGTTGGTTTGTAAATTCTCTTGAACGTAAACCTGTAGCGCTTCGTTGGTGTTTCCGTCAAAGGCCACCCGACCTTTGGAGAGCACGATACATCGAGTCGTCAAGTTGCGAATCGAAGTCAAGTTATGGCTGACGAACAGCACCGTTTTTCCAGATTCGGCGACATGTCGCATCTTGCCAAGACATCGCTTTTGGAACTCTACATCGCCAACGGCGAGTACTTCATCGATGATCAGAATTTCGGGATTCAAGTGTGCGGCGACGGCGAAACCGAGTCGAACTTTCATCCCGCTGCTATAACGTTTCACCGGGGTGTCGATGAACTTTTCGATGCCCGCGAAGGCGACGATCTCGGTCAACTGATGTCTGATTTCGGCTCGCGTCATCCCCAGAATGGTGCCGTTAAGAAAAATGTTTTCACGCCCCGTCAGTTCTGGATGAAAACCTGTGCCGACTTCGAGCAAGCTCGCCACACGGCCGTAGATTTCTGCCCTTCCGGAGGTTGGAGAGGTGATCCGGCTAAGCAGCTTTAGCAGCGTGCTTTTTCCGGCACCATTTTTTCCGATAATACCAACGACTTCGCCTTCACCAACTTGAAAGCTGACATCATTTAGGGCCCAGAAGTGATCGTCGCGCTTACGCCGTTGATCCTCACCAAGTTGTGCGACCTTGCGGTGGCGAGGGTTTGCGAACCGGGCGAAAAAACGATTGGCAAGTTCTCGAATACTGCCGTCATGTGTCAGTCCAAGCTTGTAGCGTTTGCAGAGTTGTTCGGCGTTGATCGAAAGGGACATCGTCGGTTCGGCTTCAAATTAAATGACGTCTGCAAACGTCGACTCGACTCGGCGGAAATAGAACAGCCCGCCGACTAGAACGACAAAGGTTGAGAAAAACGAGATGCCAATCATCGACCAATCGGGTGATGACGAATTGAGTAGACTCCACCTAAATCCTTCGATCACCCCGACCATGGGATTGAGTGAGTACAAGGCTTGGAATCGTTCGGGGACAAGAGAGATCGGATAGGCGATCGGGCAGAGATACATCCAAATTTGGACTAGGAATGGGACCGCCATCCCAATGTCACGGTACCTCACATTCAATGCCGTCAACCAAATGCCAAATGCCAAGGCCGTTACGATCGTGATCAAAACGAACATCGGAATGGCCAAGATGGAATACCCAGGCACAAATCGGTACCACACCATCAATCCGACGAGCACAAGGAACTGCAACATGAACTCGACGAGTCCGACTCCAACCTTGGCAAGCGGTAACACGAGTCGTGGGAAGTAAACTTTCGTCAGAAGCGCTGACCCACCGACAACACTTTGAGTGACTCCACTTAGCGATGTAGAGAAGTACAGCCATGGCATCAGGCCGGCAAAGGCAAAGATCGGATAGGGCACTGCGGTTTCGACTTTGACAAACACGCCGAAAACCAAAGTGAAGATCGCCGCGGTTAAGGCGGGTCTTAAGATCGCCCAGCCATATCCGATCACACTTTGACGAAAGCGAGCTGAAATGTCTCGCCAAAGAAGTAGCCACAAGAGGTCTCGGTACCTCCATAATTCGACCAGATTGAATGCTTGCCAGTGATTGGCCGGCTCAATCAACGTTCGATGGCGAGATGATTGCAGAACATGACCAGTGTCGTTGAGTGGTGTCATTGGACCAGCCATGTTCATTGTGATAGCTCGATCCAGTGTGGTTGTGTTTCTGCGAAGGCGGCGATTTCTTCAAGGATCTGCTCGGTGCGTTTTGCTGGTTTCCAATTCCAAACTTCGGTCGCCAATCGGGCATCCAGCACTACCCAAGGGAGATCGAATTGGCGTGGGGTTGGATCGCTCGTGACTGATCGTGGGCCCCACCGGTTTTCGCACCAACGGCTCAGGTTTTGAAGTGAGATTGCGGAATCGGGACCGCCCGAAACATTGACGATTCGAGGCTGATCGCCGTCGTTTGCTTTGAGCTGACGAATCAGCAATTCCGCCAAGTCGTGAGGGTGCAAACAATCACGAACTTGATGTCCTTGGCCGTCAAATCCGATGTAGCGCAGGGGCGTTTTTTCCTTCCAGCTGTGAAGCCAAAACGCAAAGATACCCTGATCACTTTTTCCAAACTGCCCGGCCCCCGCCATCACTCCACAGCGATTGATCCAGACCGGAAAGTCGAACGTGTAGCCGTACTCCAACGCCAATTGTTCGGAAGCCAATTTGGTCGCGCCGTAGAGCGAAATCGGGGCCGCAACTGAGAACCGTTCCGAGATCCCCATGTCGGTGACTCCGAGGGGGCAGTTGGTGGCGATCGGTTCGAAAGCGCCATCACATACGTTAACCGCAAGCCTAGCAAGCGGTGGAATCGAATAGACTCGGCTTGTGCTTAAATGAATGAATCCGGCGCGTTGGGATTTACAGTGTTCAAGTAGATTGATTGTTCCGGAAAGATTGGATTCCAAAAGCTGACGGCTACCTGATCGATGTCCCAGTCCGGCGACGACACTGGGATTGGCAGCCGCATCGATTACCCAATCGACTTTTCCGATCGTTTCGACGTCACTTTGCAACCGGATATCGCCATGGGAAACGTCGATGCCTCGTTGGGCAAGGCGTTCACGGTTTCTCCAACAACCTTTCCGCGAAAGGTTGTCGATGCCGCGAACGCGGAGGACGCTTTCGGGAAAGCGTTCGCGAAACGCGACAGCTAGTTCGCTGCCGACGAACCCGCAAATCCCGGTGATAAAAACTTCGGTACTCAACGGTCAGATTTTGGGGCGACGAGAGATTCGATCTCTAGCAGTGGCTTAAAACACTGATGCCAGGTTAGCTCGGAGGCTCGTTCACGACCGGCGAGACTCAGTTGATTCCAAAGGCCTCGATCGATCATCAAACGCTCGATCGCATCGGACATCCATCCCGGGTCGCCGACGGGGCCGAATAGGCCCGCCTGTTGGCAAACTTCAGAGATCGCACAAGATGACGTGCTAACGACGGGAGTACCGAATGCCATCGCTTCGGCGGCCGGTATTCCGAACGATTCGCACTGACTTGGTAATGCGAATAATTGATTCGTAGCATATTGCCGATGCAGTTCCTGATCGCTTACACGCCCCAGGATATCGACAGAATGGGTTAGTCCTAAAGCATGGATCTGTCGACGAACGGTGGCTTCGTAGTCGGAGTCAGGCCATGGTCCGACGAGTCGAAGCTTGGCCGGAATGTCGCGTTGATGCAACATCGCGACCGCAGAAACCAAGGTGTGGGCGCCTTTCCAATTCGCCATCGCCGAGACGGCTAGGATCGAATACGGATCACGAGGCAGGTGGGCTAACCGCTTGGCAGCCTCGTAGGTGGATTGGTTTAGGCCGACGAGGGCGACACGGTGACGACGCTCGGTCGAATTAGGATTGGCAGCGGTGTAGAGTTGGCGAAGGTGATTCGAAATGTAAATCATCAAGTCGGCGTCTCGAAATGCACTGCCATAACCGATCCGTTGAAGGCGGGCTTTGAATCGATCATGAGCATTGCGATGCACTGCCGGATGATAACACCATGGGTTTTGGCAAAGGACTGCTTGAGGAACCGGACAGCGAGGCATCAAAGCTCCCGAGACAGTTAGGGCGACGTCTACTCCATGCCGGCGAATCAAACCGGGGAGCCGCCATGCTTCCCAAAGCAGTCGTTTCAACCAGTGGCGAAAGCGGTCCGGAACCGCAATCGCTTTCACGCCTAGCCGCATCACGTCATCGGGTGGAGGGGCCGAGTCGTAATGCAAGACTGTCATCTGATGGTCGGGCAAAATCGCGTTGCCGAAAGGTTGCAGAAAGCCATAGACAACATGACGACCGCTCATCGACCCGATCGAGAGAGTATTGACCAATAGGTGCATGAGATCGTCGGCCAGCTAATTCAGTTGGCGCGATTGTAGATAGGCTTCCACAGCCGATCGCGTCTGTTCGTCGTCAGGGATAATCTGGTCGAGCGGTAGGTTGGCATAGCGTTTTGCCTTACCAAAAACCCAGCCAACTCGGTCGGGCGATAGCGTCAAGGCGCGTCGAAACGCGATGATTGCTTGGTCATAGTCACCGTGGTTGGCTAACGCCATCGCGGCTCGAAGCTGGAGTTCCGGAGTATTCTTGAAAAGCTGCGCCGATTGCTGCAACGCAAGTTTGCTTTGATCCGGGGATCGATGAACGAACTCGAGGGCAACGAGATGGAATCGGGGTTCGATGGCCAGTGGTCGATGACGCAATGATTGTTGGGTCAATCGCCATGCATTGCGATAGGCGGATTCGGCTTCGCTTGTTGGAGCGAGCGCCGGCAAGGGTTCAATCGCACGTCCACCGCGAGAGACATTAACGGAAGCACTGCGATCACTCCGCCATGCCAAGCGACGGTAGTTTTGCGAGGTATTCGCATAGCACATCTCGCGGCGCAGTTTGGGTAGACGCCCCGCTCCCCACATCTGTAGCTCCAACAATCTGCCTCGTTGGAATTCTAAATCGATATAGGCTTTTAGCAGTTCCGACGTGGGCGATTGATCGACGAGAGGCTTGGACTGTTGCGACAATTGTGAAAGCCGCGACAGATCGGTGGGGTATTCAACAAGGGCTTGGTTCATCGTTCGCGCTGCGGATTCGGAATTGCCGTCGTGGTAAAGCTTCGTCCGAGCGATCATCACGGTAGCTATGATCGCGGTCGTCGCTAAAACACCACGTGGGGCAACGCAGCTCCAACGGGTGACGCTTTGAATAACTCTGGTGGCCTGAGAATCAATTTTCGAATGGGAAAGAATTGTCGGACACGAACGTGACCAAACCGCTGTCAGAAGAAGCACCGCAACGATCGAGTTCGCAGGCAGGATTAGCCCAAAGTCCAAGGTCTGGCTGACGACTAGACAAGGAACTAAGAAAACGCCTGTTGCCGCATAAGCTTGATCGAGTGGACTCGCTCCGGTCTGCAATCGACGGGATGCGTTGACGAGCATCCACAGACACACCAAGATCGCCAGGAAGCCGAAAACAGATGTTTCAGCGATTACTTCTAACCAAAGATTTTCAGCGTGAGTAAACCACCGCCAAGAACTTGATTCTTGCCAAGGCAGGTAAGCGTATCCATAGGTCCCGACTCCGCTGCCGAACGGGAAGAACGCGATTGCCGTTCGCATCGCATCCGGCCAGTGTTGCAGGCGAGCGTCGCTGTTCAGTCGGTCGGTGATCGATGCGGACGTTGTCGGCAGACCCCAGCGTGAGCTCAACGAATCATGCGAAAAAAAGTAATCGAAGGCGATCATCCCGATCAGACCAACGAAAGCGATTGATGCCGGGAACGTTAGCGGCTTGATTGCCGAGCGGAACGTAATCGCTACTATTAAGATGGACAGTGCCATCGCGATCAAGCCTCCACGTGAACCGCAATAGACGAGTCCGCAAAGACAGAGAGTTGCTACGGCAAGCGATGCTACGGCGAGTGGATCACGGACCTTATCGCGGGAGGGATGAACGTTTCGCGGGGCCGTGTTGAGGGTTGTAATATGCCGCCGCGAGAGAAAGATCGCCACACAGCTTGCCAGTCCCAGATTAATTCCAAGAGCTGCGTTGTTCCGGTTGAAGAACGTGCCGAACGGGCTGCCTTCACCGCCTTCATGAAAGCTCCACAACGTGAAGTTGGGACACCATTGGCGGGCAATTCCGATCGCGGAAATCACGCCGCCATAGAACGCGACGGAAATCAGTAGCCAAATCGATCGACGGGGGTTGCGATAAATCGTCGGGACAACAAACGCGACGGCCGCGAGAATGGCCAACCATGCTGCCGCATGAAGCGAATCGAGGGGAGCGACCGAGATCGGAATCCATTCCGGGGAGTTTGACCGGAGGAGTGCTCCGCCCCAGTCCACATGGCTTGACGCATTGGCCGGACTGATGAGTGACACGATTGAGTTGGGAAGTGGAACACATTGCAGGGTCGCATAAGCGGCAATCGCGAAGAGAACCAATGACGGCAGAAGTTGCCGGACGTGATTGTCGGGCGGTATTGGATCACTTCGATCAACACGTTTCGCGACCAACGCGATCACGACTGCAACGGTGATCGCAGAGGCGGCCACGGATTGAGTCCACGCAAGGACGCCCCCATAGTCCATCGCGACCAAGATCGGAAGGACGGTGAGGATCACAGCGACTAGCCATTGCATCTGATGCGCCAAGCGAGTCGATCGGCTGACAGGCGTCATCGTTGGAGCGTTGGCGACGACGATTGGGCTAGGTTGCTAAACACGCGAGTGTTCAAAACGCGGGCTTTGTTTCCGAAGCATCAATGCGCTGTAAGTCTGCTTCGACCATCAATTCGGCAAGCTTGGGGAGTGTCGTCTCCGCTTTCCAACCGAGTTCACGTTCGGCTTTACTGGCGTCCCCTACCAATCGTGTTCCTTCGGAAGGTCGCATGTATCGGGGGTCTTGTTTTACGAAGTCCTGCCAATCCAAATCAACGGCTTTGAAAGATGCGTCCAGGAAATCTTTAACGCTGTGGTGTGTTCCCGTGGCCAAGACGAAGTCATCGGCATGGTCGTGTTGAAGCATCCGCCACATGGCATCGACGTATTCAGCAGCGAATCCCCAGTCGCGGCGTCCGTCGAGAGAACCGAGCGATACGGATTCTTGATGTTTACGTGCGATCGCGGCGGCAGCTCGAGTGATCTTTCGCGTCACAAACGATTCGCCTCGCAACGGAGATTCGTGGTTGTAACAGATCGCATTGCAGGCGAACAAACCGAACGACTCACGGTAAAGCGTCACCATTTGAGTCGCGAATGCTTTGGCGATTCCGTATGGTGTGACCGGTCGCATGGGAGTCATCTCGTTCTGGGGTGACTGGTCCGGACGGCCAAAAATTTCGCTACTACTGATGTGAAGGAACTTTGGTTTTTGTTCCAAATCACGAATGATTTCCAACAGCTTCAGCGTTCCCATCGCGGTAAATTCACACGTCGTTTCTGGGATGTCGAAACTGGCACCGACATGACTCTGGCCGGCAAGATGATAAAGTTCATCGGGGGTGCACTTCAGCATGATTCGACGAATCGTCGTCGTATCTGCCAAGTCCGCGTAGTGAAGGAACAGACGTTTGTTGTAGATGTCTTCGCGATGAAAGAGATGATCGAGCCGCGCCCGAACCGTCGTACTACTGCGGCGAACAATTCCGTGAACCGAGTAGCCCTTAGAAATCAACAGTTCGGTGAGGTACGAACCGTCTTGCCCGGTGATGCCGGTAATCAGAGCTGTTTTCATGGTCAAGGTAAGAGGGCGATGTCAGAGTTAGCCGTAGGCCCAACCGGAAGGATCGGGGCCATGGGGGTGGCATGGGCGGGATGTATCTTGGTCGATTGTTGGACCATGTCATGCAAGAGGCAAGAAAATCGTTCGGCGATGACTGGGCGATCGTATTCCGTCAGGGCGATGTTTCTCGCCGCCTGCTGGCGACTTTTCTCGATGTGAGGAAGAGCGAATAAACGGGTCGACTCTGCCTCGGCCTGCGCGACAGTTCGTGCGATTTGTTTTGATTGGCCAGGGCGGACACACCAACCAAGATTTTTCTCCGCAACGAGACGACTAAGATCGGTTGCCTGATCGGCGATCGCGATCACTGGGCGTCCGACTGACAATATCCCGTAAAGTTTGCTGGGGCATAAGCAACCCGCAATCTGTTCGTGCATGGACACGACGTGAACATCGGCCGCAGACAAGCTTTCGGCAAGATTCTCGCGTCTCTGATACGGCATGAACTCGATTCTGTCTTCCGTGAGACCGAGTTGGTCTGCAAACGCGATTAAGCGGTCTCGCGAAGCTCCGTCGCCCACTAGAAGCAGTTTGGCACGCGTTGGCCATTCTGGTTCGGCGGCAGCTCGGATTAGAACTTCCAAGCGTTGTGTCAGACCCATGTTACCGGAATGCATGACCACAAAGCGGTCGTGGACGCGATGACGGAGACGGAAGTGGTTGTCGTAAGGTTCGATGGGTTCGAGGTGAGAACAGTCTGCCCAATTGGGAAGAATCGCGATCTTCTGCGGATCGATCGCCCATCGGCGTCCTGTCAAACGCTGACGCATGCAGCGTCCGAGAACAATGATCTTGTCGGCCGACTGATACGCTTGCCGAAGTTGACGGCGAATCGATCGCCCCAGTAGCGGCATGCGAAGTTTGCCGATCGCTTCGGCGACATCCGGGTAAATATCCTGAAGGTAGACGCAGTGGCGTGCACCCGTTCGACGCGCGTGCTGTGCCCCAGCGAGCGGCAGTAAAAACGGATCGGTCTGGCTGACAATGACATCGGCTGAGAGGTTCGCTTGTCTTAGGTACCGACAAGCGGCCCTGTAAAACGAGATCATACTCATCACGCGGCCGAACGGATTCCTACTGTTCTTTTGGTAGGTGCGATGGCTCAGGCGATGAATCGTGACGTTGCGACGAACTTCGATCCCGGACCGAATAAAAGAGCGATCGGGTTCCGGGAAATTCGGTTGCCCACAAACGACATGAATGTCCAATTGCCGTGCAAGATCGACGCTAAGGTCGGTCAGCAATTGTCCCGTCGCTTCGATGTCCGGCCAGTAAGACCGGTTCAGAAAAACAATTTGTGGTCGTTTAAGCAACGTGATTGGCAGAGGTCAGAATCGTCGATCAAAGCAAGGAATGGCTGCGCGACCGGTCTCGGGATCGCGTGTCTTATTCGATCGAGATAGCGTTACCAGTGAGCGAGGCTCGTCTCGGTGGGGCTGCTGAAGAACTAAGGCAACGGAATCTGTGCGGTCCACGGTTTGTTCTGTTGATACCACTCAACCGATGCGTCCAGTCCTTCGGCGAGACTGACTTCAGGGGTCCAGCCAAGTAGTTCCTTCGCCTTCGTGATGTCAGCGCTCGTCGATTTCATGTCGGCTTGATGGAACGGCTTGTAGTCGATCTTGGCTTTTTTTCCGAGTCGTTCTTCAAGCATGGCGATCAACTGGTTGATTGAAACCGGGGTGCCCCCGCCCCCGAGGTTGATGATCTCGTAACCGAGTGGTTTCCCGGCGAGGATTGTTCCGCGGGCAATGTCATCGACATAGGTGAAATCGCGAGATTGTTCACCGTCACCGAAAAGTTCGATCGGTGTGCCTTCATCGATCCAGCGTGTGAATCGCAAAATTGACATGTCGGGGCGGCTTGCCGGGCCATAAACGGTGAAGTATCGGCAAATGGATACGTCGATGTCGTATAGGTGGTGATAGCTGTATGCCATCACTTCGGCGCCTTTTTTACTTGCCGCATAGGGAGAAATCGGTGTGTTGACCGGCAACGATTCCACGAATGGCATCGGTTGCCCAGCGTAAAGCGACGAAGTGGATGCCAACACAAACTTGGTGACACCGGTTCGCTGCATCTCGTCCAAGAGGTTTAGCGTGCCAACCGTGTTGGTAGAAAGGTACACATGCGGATTTTCCATGCTGTAGCGGACACCGGCGCGGGCGGCCAGGTTGAAGACCGCCGAAAATTTGTTCTGATCGAACAATGGCTTCAACTGGTCACCTTGTTCGATATCCATTTTGTGAAATGTGAATCGGTCGGTCCCGAGTTGTTCGATTCGGTGACGTTTCAGTTGAGGGTCATAGTAATCGTTAAGGTTATCGAGTCCGACTACGCGGTGCCCGTCACGCAACAGTTGGTGGCAAACTCGTGAAGCGATGAAGCCTCCGCATCCGGTAACGAGATAGGTTTGATCGGTCACTTGCTAATTCGTGTTAGGGCGATGGGCGAAAGTCACGTTGCAAATTGGAGTAGCCGATTTTAGTCCGCGTCGTGGTTTGTGGTAGGCAACGTAACTTTGGAAATCGGCGTTGACCGCCGGCGCGGACTTCGTCCACGTGGGTGACCATTCCGTTCAACGGACACCGCATCGCCTTGTCGGTTTGTGACCCTTCCAAAACTCCCGCCGCAACCGGGGCTTGGGCTCGCCCAAAGGCGAATGAAGGTCTGGTCGCTGGTATCGCCGTTTGCCTACTTTCTCAGCCAATGTCTTCATCAGAGTGTCCGACCAATTAGGGCAAGCGGTGTCGGTTGTAGCGAAAATCGGACTTGAATTCGGAAGACGAAGGTCCGCAAGTTTTTCAAATGAGGGGGGCGACAAGCGAAGACATCGAGAACTTGGCCGGCAAACCCATCAACGTAAACCAATCGATGACGTATAAATCACCGCGGAAGAGCCGCGAGCGATTTGCACACGGTGATTGGCAACCCGCTACAGTAGAGTGGTGCGGTGACGTTCACCACGCCGCCTAAGACAAGATTGGAAGTCATTTGCCCAGCCATCGAAACACTACCCAATGAGCGATTTGGAAGATCTCACTCGTTTGCCGGACGATTTCGACGGCCATGTGCGGTTGTTTCCTTTGCCGTCGTTGGTGTTGTTTCCCCACGCCGTTCAGCCCTTGCATATTTTCGAGCCCCGGTACTGCGAAATGCTGTCCGAGGCACTCGCCACGGACGAACTGATCGCGATGGCGACCCTCCGGAACGATGAGTCGGGTACCGTCGGGCAGCCTCCGATTGCTTCGACTGTTTGCATCGGCAAGATCGTGTCACACGTTCCCTGTGATGACGAACGGCACAATATCCTTTTGGTCGGGATCAAGCGGGCCAAGATCGCGACGGAGGTCGACGCGAAACGTTGTTTTCGAATCGCAAAATCGAACGTGCTAGACGATTTGTATCCACCCGCCGGGAAGAGCCAGCGCAGTCAATTGAGGGCGGATTTGCTTGGGGCGTTCGGCGAGGTCATCCCTGCGACAAAGTCCGCAAAACAGGAACTCTCCGAGTTGTTGACCGGATCGATGGGACTCGGGCCGATCACTGACATTATCTCCCACACCCTGCCGCTGACCGTTTCGATGAAATTACGGCTTTTGGCCGAGCACAACGTGGACACTCGTGCCAAACAACTGATTCGCTTTTTGAAGTCAGGTGCGGTCGAGTTGCCGCAAGCGTCTGGAAAAGAATCGAACCCACAGCCTTTCGAAACTGTTGGCCAAGACGCGGCCGAGGCAACCGAGGACGGCGGGCAACAATTCCCACCGCCCTTCAGTTTGAACTGACATTTGGCTCAAGCGGGCGCCTAGTTCTCAGACCAGTCGGGGCGGCTGTGTCCTGCCGATTGGATCTCTTCGAGCTGTGAAAGCAGTTCCTTCAGTTTTTCGGGCTTTGATTTCGCCAAGTTGTTGGTTTCGCTCGGGTCATCGGAAAGGTTGTAAAGCTCGTGCTTGCCCGGTCCTTTCTCGTACGTCAGATGCTTTTTGGGTTTTGCATCGGCATAGGAAAGGACCTTCCAGTCGCCCACCCGAAGCGCGAGCGTTGGTCCTTTGTTCGGTTGCTGTAACAAGTGGTCGCGACCTTGAGCGTCATCTTTTCCCAGCAGTGCATCGAGGACATTGAAGCTGTCGGGGCAGGCGCCAGCGGGCAGCGATTGTCCGGCAAGCTTGGCGAGGCTTGCGGGAAGGTCGACGGTGCAGACGATTTTATCGGACCGGCCAGGTTTGATGGTGCCTGGCCAAGACGTGATGAAAGGCGTGCGAGTGCCGCCTTCGTAGATGCTGTACTTTCCGCCGCGATAGATTCCCGACGGTGTGTGCTCGTGCAATTTCTCGATCGCCCCGTCTTGATAGCCATCATCAAGGACGGGACCGTTGTCGCTGCAAAATACGATCAAGGTGTTCTCTCGTAGACCCAATCGGTCAAGTGTTTTAGTGAGTTCACCGACACACCAGTCGAGTTGGACGATCGCGTCGCCACGGTATCCCAGTTTGGTTGTTCCTTGAAAGCGTTCGTGCGGCATGCGTGGGACATGCAAATCATGAGACGCGAAAAACAGGAAGAACGGATCAGACTGGTGTTTCTCGATGAAGGCGACCGACTTCTCGACCCAGGCGTCGGCGAGATCTTCGTCACGCCAGCGGGCTTTCTCGCCACCGGTGAAGAAGCCGATGCGACCGATTCCGTTATGGACCGTTTGGTTGTGCCCGTGACTCCAGTCCATCTTCAATGTTTTGCGAACTTCTGGGTCGCTTCCGACGGGGTGGTCGGGGCTTGGACGCTTCTTCCCGACCCAGAGAGGATCGGCGGGGTCGAGGTCAACGACTCGGTGGTTTTCAACATAAACGCTGGGGACACGATCGTTGGTCGTCGGCATGAGGAAACAGTAGTCAAAGCCAATTTCCAGAGGTCCCGGTTTTAGCTTCCCGTTCCAGTCGGGGGCGTCGCCTTCGCCAAGGCCCAGGTGCCACTTGCCGACAACGCCTGTTTTGTAGCCCGCAGTCTTCAGCAGGGAAGCGACCGTCTCGGTGCCCGGCTTAATCAAACTGGTCGCATTCGGGGGGGCGATGCCGGCGCCTGGTTGTCGAAATGCATACATGCCGGTCAGGAAAGAGAACCGGGTGGGCGTACAGGTCGAAGCGCTGCAATAGCCCTGGTTAAACTGCAGTCCGTCTTGGGCGAGTCGATCGATATTGGGAGTTTTCAGTTCGGTGGCGCCGTAGCAGCTCAGGTCGCCGTATCCCAAGTCATCCGCCATGATGACGATGATGTTAGGCGTGTCCTTTGCGACGGCCGGCGGTGTCGGTGCGACTCCGGCGAGGGCGGCGAGTGCGAACGCACCGAAGGTGGTAAGGTGGCGCAAGTGCTTCATCGAGATAGATAGGGGCGTGTGGGATTGCGCGGGGGGGGTGCGCGGAAGGAATTTGTTGAGATCTAGGCCACACTGTACACGATCTTCTGCCCGTCGAAGATTGTCGCGATGGAGGGAAGTTGACCAGAAATTCCCTGTTTTTTGTTCCCGACACGACTTCCGAGAAGTCGGTGAGGGCGGCAAATGCGCTCCGTGTGATGCTAAGCCGTTTCTGTGGAAAGGTTTACGGCAGTTTTTTCGGCTACAGCACAATTCGGGCCAGTTTTTCGCGATGGGGTTTTCCAGCTCAGCGGGTTTTGATATTCTTCCTAGAGAGCCGAGGTTCCATCCGTACTTGATCGCTGTGACAACCCCGTCGATCTATTCGTACCCGATCGTTGTGCCCCAAAATCCGGGCAACACCTGCAGACGGTACGATTGATTGGACGTGAACGGTGATCGGGACATGTATTTGGTCACGATAGTTTTGACGATTACGTCTTTCACATCCTTATGTGCACATCCCCGCGGTCGATCGGAACGCCGCGACGGGAGTGGTGCGAGCGTTGCAGCCAGCCGAGGTCTGCGGTGCGCGCTATCTGGCACTTCGCTGGCCAAATCGATCGGTGCGAACGCTTTCCATTCATGGAGTCTCTTGAAACAAAGTGGGTCATGTCAATTGGAAAGTTGTCGCGTCAAAGCCTCCGTCGCATCCGCCCAAATCCACGATTGGGCTGAGCATGAGTTGTCGGCAGTCGCTTGCCGCAGTTCTGTAGCCCTTTCCTAAATCGCCGTCCGAGATCACGCATCTCAAGTCCAGCAGGAGCTTTCTCTACCGATGGCAGTTACGTCCAAGCGTCGTCTGATTCCTACTACCGTCCGTTACTTTGGAAGCGATCAGGGTGAGTTTGACCTCCCCGATCTCACCGCATTGCAAACCGCATCCTACAAGGAATTCTTGCAGGAAGAGGTTGGCATCGATCAGCGCGTCGATAGAGGGCTTGAGAGCGTCTTGCGCGAGATTTTTCCGATCTCCAGCTACGACGGCAATATCACGCTCGATTACCTGCGCTACGAACTAGGTAAGCCGCGTTATACCAGTCAGGAATGTCGCCAGTTGCGTCTAACCTACGGGATGCCGCTGCGGATTTGGTTGCGTTTGAATCGCGAGGAGCCGCACGAGGAAGAGGTTTATCTCGGTGACATGCCGATCATGATGGGCGGCGGTGAGTTCATCATCAATGGTGCCGAACGCGTGGTCGTGAGCCAGTTGCACCGTTCGCCCGGTGTGGACTTTGTTTGGGATACCGATACGACGACCGATCGCAAGTTGCCTTCGTGCCGGGTTATCCCCGAACGCGGTAGCTGGGTCGAGTTTAACGTGACTAAGAAGGACTCGTTGACGGTGCGGATTGACCAAAGCGGTAAATTCGCGGCGACGACCCTGCTTCGCGCGATGGATCCAAAATTTTCGACCGACGCCGACATCCTGCAGGCGTTCTATCCGACTCGCACCGAAGCCCTTTCGGGAATCGAAAGTGCACCGGCGATCGAAGGCAAGATCGCCGTCGATGATATTGTGTATCCGGCGAGTAGCGAACGTGCCGGAGAAATCATCATCGAAGCGGCACACCGCATCTCGAAAGAGGTCGCCGAAACGATCTGCACCGCCGGTGTCGAAAGCGCCGAGATCATGGACGCGCCCAAAGTGCCGGTGATCTTCAACACCCTCGTCGAAGACAACACCGCCAGCCATGAAGAAGCCCTGCTGCGGATCTACCAGCGTTTACGCCCGGGGAACCCGCCGCAGCTCGAAAAGGCTCGCGTGTTGTTCGAAGAGAAATTCTACGACGACAACCGGTACCGCTTGGGTAAGGTTGGCCGCTTCCGTTTGAATCGAAAGCTCGGTCTCGGTGTCAGTGAATCGGTAATGACGCTTCGTCCCGAAGACATTATCGAATCGATCCGTTACCTGATCGACTTGTTTGATCCCGACAGCAACGCGGAGATCGACGACATTGACCACTTGGGTAACCGTCGTTTGCGAACGATTGATGAGTTGGCTTGTGAAGAGCTGCGCAAGGGCTTTCTGAAGCTACGCCGTACCGTTCAGGAACGGATGAGCGTCAAGGACGCGCAGGACATGACCCCGCGTTCGTTGATCAATCCAAAGAGCGTTTCCGCCGCGATCGACTATTTCTTCGGCCGTGGTGAACTCTCCCAGGTCGTTGACCAGACCAACCCGCTTAGTCAATTGACTCACGAACGTCGTTTGTCGGCGCTCGGCCCAGGCGGTTTGAACCGAAAACGAGCCGGTTTCGAAGTGCGTGACGTTCACATTTCGCACTACGGTCGGATCTGTCCGATTGAGACGCCTGAAGGAACGAACATCGGTCTGATTAGTTCCTTGGCGATCTATGCCGGTGTCGACGACTATGGATTTTTGATCACGCCGTATCGGACGGTCAGCGAAGGCAAGGTGACTGACGAAGTTGTCTGGTTGCGAGCTGACGAAGAAAACGAGGCGTACATCGCGCCGGCGGATACCGAGCTAAACGAAGGGGCTCTCGTGCCCGGGCCGAACATGATCGCCCGGTTCCGTAGCGATTTCCAGATCGTTCAGCCACGCCAGGTGAACTACATGGACGTCGCGCCAAGCCAAATGGTCGGCGTCTCGGCCGGTTTGATTCCCTTCCTCGAGCACGACGATGCAAACCGTGCGTTGATGGGGTCGAACATGCAGCGTCAAGCGGTGCCGTTGTTGGTCGCCGAACCGCCGATCGTCGGGACCGGGATGGAGCGCGAAGTTGCACGCAACAGTGCGATGGTCGTTCGCGCCCGCCGTGCCGGTAAAGTGACCTATGTTGACTCCTGCCGCATTGAAATCGGCAGTGATCACTACGAACTGAAAAAGTACCAAGGTCTGAACGAGCGAACTTGCCAAAACCAAAAGCCGCTCGTCCGTCTAGGCGATGATGTGACCGAAGGTCAAATCATCGCCGATGGGGCAGCGACCCGTGATGGCGAGTTGGCTCTCGGGCGGAACGTCTTGGTTGGCTTTATGTCGTTCGACGGGTTCAACTACGAAGATGCGATCATCATCAGTGAAGAACTGGTGCGGAATGATACGTACACCTCGATTCATATCGAAGATTTCGATGTCGAGATTCGGGAAACCAAGCTCGGTCGTGAAGAGTTCACTCGTGACATTCCCAATGTCAGCGAGAAAGCGCTTCGTAACCTGGACGAGAACGGGATCGTCCGCGTCGGTACATACGTCAAACCAGGCGATATCTTGGTCGGAAAGGTCAGCCCGAAAAGCAAGACCGAGCTGACTCCGGAAGAGAAGCTACTACACGCGATCTTCGGACGCGCCGGTGAAGACGTGAAAAACGATTCACTGGAAGTTCCCTCGGGCATCGAAGGGATCGTGATCGACACGCACAAGTTCTCGCGTCGGATGAGCTTGAGCGAAGATGAGCGAAAGGAATTCGAGCGTGAACTGAAAGAGGTTGAAGCGACCGGCAATACCGAGATCGCAAGCACCTTCGAATCGCTCGTTCGTGACCTGGAAGAAGCTGCCGGAACCAAACTTAAGGACTCGACCGGAACGCCCTTGGCCGACGGTCAGGATCCGAAGTTCGTTGCCGAGCGTGCGATCGCTTTCCGTCTTGATCACGTCCTGGGACAGGTGAAGGGTGAGGAACAGACCGCCGCAGTCGAGAAGGTCTTCAAGTCGCAGTGGCGAAACGTCGAGACCGCAATCGATCAGCGTGACCGCAAGCTCAATAGCATGAAACGCGGCGACGAACTTCGCAGCGGTGTCTTGCAAATGGCCAAGGTCTACATCGCGACCAAGCGTGTGATCAGTGTCGGTGACAAGATGGCCGGTCGTCACGGAAACAAGGGGGTGATCGCGAAGATCCTTCCAATCGCTGACATGCCGTTCCTACCCGATGGGACACCTTTGCAAATTATGCTCAACCCGCTGGGCGTTCCCAGCCGGATGAATGTGGGGCAGATTTTGGAAACCCACCTCGGTTGGGCCGGTGCCAAGCTCGGCTTCCAGTCGATCACGCCGGTCTTTAACGGGGCCAGCGAAGAGGACATCAACGATGCACTCGACGAAGCCGGTTTGCCACGGCACGGTAAGGTTCGCCTGACCGATGGTCGTACCGGTGAGCCAATGGAACAGGAAACCACCGTCGGTTACATCTACATGCTTAAGCTGCACCACTTGGTCGATGACAAGGTGCACGCCCGAAGTACCGGACCGTACTCGTTGATCACCCAGCAACCGCTCGGCGGTAAGGCTCGTTTCGGAGGTCAGCGTTTCGGGGAAATGGAAGTTTGGGCACTCGAAGCATACGGTGCGGCGTACATTTTGCAGGAGCTATTGACTGTCAAAAGCGACGACGTCGAGGGCCGAACCAAGATTTACGAGTCGATGGTCAAGGGAGAAAACACCCTGGAAGCCGGCACGCCAGCCAGCTTCGACGTTTTGACCAACGAGATCCGAGGACTCGCGTTGAACATGCAACTGGAGAAGCGGCCGATCTAGTCGGGCAGCTCGGTGATCACCTGGTTCAGCCAGCGGTGTTCCTCTGCCGATGGAGGGTGATCGAAAGCAAGTGGTCGCGGCGCAGACAGCCGCCGCGACTTCGGGACTGGCATCAGTTCCACGACATCATCGAACGTTCGCGTGCCGACGAAGGAATTCGGCTGGCGAACTTCATTTCAACCGAAAACCAATAGCTAACCGCTCACTGCTAAAGGCTCACATATCATGTCGATTGGCGAAACCAGCAACTACGATCGCATCAACGACTACGCTTCGGTTCGAATTTCGTTGGCGCGGCCGCAGGACATCAAGAGTTGGTCGTTCGGCGAGGTCAAGAAACCCGAAACCATTAACTACCGTACCTACCGTCCTGAAAAAGACGGTTTGTTCTGCGAACGGATCTTTGGCCCCGAAAAAGACTGGGAATGCGCCTGCGGTAAATATCGCGGGATGAAGTACAAGGGGATGATCTGTGACCGCTGTGGCGTGAAAGTCACACACAGCCGCGTCCGCCGGAAACGCATGGGGCACATCGACCTCGCCGCGCCGGTCGTTCACATCTGGTTCTTCAAAGCGATGCCCTCGCGTTTGGGGAACCTGCTGAATATGAAGACCAGTTCGCTCGAAAAGGTCATCTATTTCCAGGACTACGTGGTCATCGATCCAGGTCAGACCGATCTGGAGCATCAGCAACTTCTGACCGAAGAAGAATTCCGCGCGGCCCGCGCCCAATACGGCGCCGGGACGTTCGAAGCCGACATGGGCGCCGAAGCGGTTCGCAAGCTGCTCAACCAATTGGACTTGGTTCAATTGTCTGAAAAGCTGCGTGTCGAGCTGGAAGAAACCGGCAGCAAGCAGAAGAAAAAAGACCTGACCAATCGTCTGAAAATCGTCGAAGCAATCCGCGATAGCGACAACCGTCCCGAGTGGATGGTTCTCGATGTGATCCCGGTCATTCCGCCCGATTTGCGCCCCTTGGTTCTTCTCGATAGCGGTAATTTCGCGACCAGCGATTTGAACGATTTGTATCGCCGGATCATCAACCGTAACAACCGACTTCGCAAACTGGTCGACTTGAACGCTCCGGAAGTGATTATCCGGAACGAGAAACGAATGTTGCAGCAATCGGTCGACGCGTTGTTCGACAACAACCGCTGCAAACGCCCTGTTCTGGGATCGTCAAACCGTCCGCTGAAATCGCTGACGGACATGATCAAGGGTAAGCAGGGGCGTTTCCGTGAGAACTTGCTCGGTAAACGAGTCGACTACTCGGCCCGATCGGTGATCGTTGTCGGTCCCCGCTTGAAGTTGCACCAGTGTGGTCTTCCGAAGAAGATCGCGTTGGAACTGTATCAACCGTTCATCATTCGGCGACTCAAAGAACTCGGCCACGCCGATACGATCAAGTCGGCCAAGAAGATGCTCGAACGAAAGGACGAGGAAGTCTGGGACATTCTCGAGCAAGTGATCACCAATCACCCCGTTCTTCTCAACCGGGCTCCGACGTTGCACCGGATGGGGATCCAGGCGTTCGAGCCGACCTTGGTCGAAGGGAACGCGATCAACCTCCACCCGCTGGTTTGCAAAGGCTTCAATGCCGACTTCGACGGTGACCAGATGGCGGTCCACTTGCCGCTTTCGATCGAAGCTCAGGTCGAAGCGCATACGTTGATGATGAGTACCAACAACGTCTTCGCACCGTCCAACGGTAAGCCAATTATGAGTCCTTCTCAGGACATCGTGATGGGTTGCTACTACATGACGTGTGAACTTCCCAATCGTCGCGGCGAAGGGATGACCTTTAGCGGTTACCAGGAAGTCGAGTTTGCTTACGCACAAGGCACGGTCGACTTGCACGCCCGGATCAAAATGCGTTTGCCGCGTCACCAACGACTGAAGACCGAAAACAACGACGGCAAATACGGCGAGATTATCGAGACCACCCCGGGACGCGTTCGCTTCAACGAAATGCTTCCCGACGGAATGGATTATTACAACCGCGCGATGCGTAGTGGTGACTTGGCCGGTGTGATTAGCGACTGTTATCAGCGACTAGGACGCCGCCAAACGATTCACCTGCTTGACGACATGATGCAGATGGGCTTCCGCGAGTCCACTCGCAGCGGATTGTCGTTCGGTACCGATGACTTGGTGACCCCCGATTCGAAGACGAACTACATCACCGATGCCGAAAAAGAGGTCATGCGTCTGAAGAAGGACTATGACCGCGGTTTGATGGGTAACGACGAACGTTACCAGATGGTGCTCGATGAATGGACTAAAGCTCGTGAATTGATCACCACCGACATGATGACGGCGATGGAGAACGACACCCGAAAGGGTGCTTGGTACATCAACCCCGTCTTCTTGATGAGTCACTCGGGTGCTCGGGGCGGTATCGCCCAGATTCGTCAGTTGGCCGGGATGCGTGGTCTGATGGCTAAGCCTACCGGTGAAATCATCGAGACACCGATCAAGGCGAACTTCCGTGAGGGATTGTCGGTACTGGAATACTTCAGTTCGACGCACGGGGCTCGAAAGGGTCTGGCCGATACGGCACTGAAGACGGCTGACAGTGGTTACTTGACCCGAAAACTTGCCGACGTCGCACAGAACGTGGTCATCACCATGGATGATTGTGAAACGACGCAAGGGATTACCAAGGGCGTTGTCTACCGCGGGGAAAAGGTCGAAGTTCGTTTGGTGGACTCGATCAACGGTCGGGTCAGTCGCAAGTCGATCGTCAACCCGGTGACCGACGAAGTGATCGTTTCGGAGAACGAAATGATCACTCCCGAAATCGCTCGCAAGATCGAGCAGATGGGCTTGGAAAAACTGCAGGTTCGTTCGCCGATGACCTGCGACGCACCCCTCGGTGTTTGCCGCCGTTGTTACGGCATGGACATGTCGACCGGTGCGATGGTCGAAGAAGGCATGGCCGTCGGTATCATCGCCGCCCAGTCGATCGGGGAACCTGGAACGCAGCTGACGATGCGGACCTTCCACATCGGTGGTTCGGTCAGTAAAGAAATGCAGCAGTCGGACATCAAGAGTAAGAAGGCCGGTGAGGTCCGTCTGACTCGGATTCGTGCGGTTGAAAACAAGGACGGACGCCTGGTCGTTCTGACTCGAAACGGCGAAATCGCCCTCGTCGACGATCGTGGCCGTGAGTTCGAAAGCTACCCGATCCCGACCGGTTCGATCCTGCTGGTCGAAGACGGCCAACAGGTCAAGCCTGGCGAGACCCTTTGCGAATGGAACCCCTATTCGGTGCCGATCCTTTCGGAAGTTTCCGGTAAGGTCCGCTTCGAAGACATCGTCGAAGGCGAAACCGTCCGAAGTGAACGGGAAGCTTCCGGTAAAAACCGTTTGGTCGTCGTCGATCACAAAGGTGATTTGCACCCACAAATCGTCGTCGAGGACAACACCGGAAAAGCACTCAATGTGCAGTTCCTTCCCGAACGTGCGACTATCTCGGTCACCGATGGCCAAGAGATCAAACCCGGTACGGTCCTCGCCGAAATCCCGCGTGACAGCGGTGGTGTCTCGGATATCACCGGTGGTCTGCCGCGAGTCACGGAGATCTTCGAAGCTCGAAAGCCTAAGGATCCTGCGATCATCGCCGAAATCGACGGCGAAGTTGAAATCCTGCCAGAGAAGAAGCGTGGTAAGACGACCGTCCTCGTCCGTAGCGAATCGGGGATCGAACGTGAGCACATGATCCCAACCGGGAAGCACTTTTTGGTGCATACCGGCGATATCGTCCGAGCCGGACAGTCGCTCGTCGACGGACCATTGGTTCCCCACGACATCTTGCGAGTCTCCGGTGAAGAAGCGGTCCAGCAATACCTGCTTCATGAAATTCAGCAGGTCTATCAGGCCCAGAAGGTTGAGATCAACGATAAGCATTGTGAAATCATCATCGCGCGTATGTTGCGGAAGGTGAAAGTCGAATCGCCCGGCGATACAAACTTGTTGCCTGGGTTAGTCATCGACCGCTTCCAGTTCCGTCATGCCAACCAAGAGTTGACCAAGTGCATGAAGGTGGCAGAGGCTGGTGATAGTGATTACACCGAAGGCGTGATCATTCCGAAGGACTTGTTCGAAGAAACGAACGCCAAGATCGAAGCCGAAGGTGGAACCCCGATGAAGGGCAAACGCCCGAAGAAGGCGACCGCCAGTACCCAATTGCTGGGGATCACCAAGGCGGCCGTTCAATCGAACTCGTTTATCTCTGCGGCGTCTTTCCAAGAAACCACCAAGGTTTTGACCGAAGCTGCACTTGCCGGCAAAGTCGACAAGTTGGTCGGTTTGAAGGAAAACGTTATTCTGGGACACCTGATTCCAGCCGGTACCGGTTTCCGCGTCTTCCAAGAATCGGAAGTCAACTACCGAACCGAAATCGGGCTCGAAGGCGAAGCGATTGCGGCGAGCACGTTGGACGAAGAGTTCCCGTTGCTTCGCAATGACGGTGGGGCTGGCGCCGCGGCACCTGTCGAAGCGACCCGGCCGATGGAAGCACCCGGAGCGATGGAGTCTCCCAGCCAAGCCGATCAGGAAATGACGCGGCTGCTTGGCGGAGCGAACCCGACGCTTGCCGATACCGGCGAGCAGCCTCCGACGATCGGTGGTGATTCCGGCCCGCTGGGCGAATAAATCGATTTCCCTTTGAATCGACGATGAACCAAGCAATTCCCGTTTGTGCACCGCACAGCGGGAATTGTTTTTTTACCAAGGTCGCCGCATCGGTCGGTCTATGTGAACTGACTTTGCCATCGATGGTTCTTGATCCTTGTTGACGACCGCTACAATGAAGGGTGTATCCCCGCCTTCTTACAGGACACTTCCGTGAGTTTGTCTTCGCTGCCAACCGCCGCCAAAGATCCCTACGCAAACGCCAAGCACGCGCTGGCCGATTACAAGTCGATGCCGTCTGAGTTGTTGATCCAACGAATCACGGCGGTGCGCGAAGAAATGGGTGATTCGCTGTTAATCCTCGGTCACCACTACCAGCAGGATGAGGTCGTCGAGCATACGGATTTGCGGGGAGACAGCTATCAACTTTCGCAAATGGCTGCCGAAAGTGATTCCTGTCGATCGATCGTGTTCTGCGGTGTGCACTTTATGGCAGAAACAGCAGACATCTTGGCCAATCGACCGGAAAAACTGCAACAGCGTGGTGAGCGGGTCCGCGTCGTGCTTCCCGACATGGCGGCGGGTTGTTCGATGGCTGATATGGCCGCGATCAATCAAGTCGAAGCGGCCTGGCAAGACATGTCCGAGATCATCGACACCGATCGTGTGATTCCGGTGACCTACATCAATAGTGCCGCCAGCCTAAAAGCGTTTTGTGGACGCAACGGAGGCATTGTCTGCACCAGCAGCAATGCCCAAGCGGTACTGGAATGGGCATTCGAACGCGGTGATCGCGTCTTCTTTTTTCCCGACCAACACCTTGGGCGAAACACTTCGCTCAAGATGGGCATCACCGAAGAGCAAATGCCGGTTTGGGATCCGTATGAACTTGATCTGGGCGGTAATGACGAAGCCGCGATTGAAAACAGCAAAGTGATTCTCTGGAAAGGACACTGCAGTGTCCACCAAATGTTTCGCCCGGAACATGTTGATCTGTTCCGCAAGCAGCACCCGGGAATCAAGATCTTGGTTCACCCGGAATGTCCACGTGATGTCAATGACATTGCCGATCTAAGCGGAAGCACCGGCTTCATCATCAAAGCGGTTCGTGAAGCAGAGCCGGGGACCAAGTGGGCGATCGGGACTGAACTGCATCTGGTCAATCGGTTGAAGGCTGAGCACCCCGAACAGGAGATCCACTTTTTAAGCCCTGTTGTTTGCATGTGCGCGACGATGTATCGGATCGACCTGCCACACCTTTGCTGGTCACTGGAGAACCTACGTGATGGGACGCCGGTGAATACCATTTCGGTCGACGAGGAAGTCTCGAAGTGGAGCTTGGTTGCGCTCGAACGGATGTTGGCGGTCAAATAAAAGACCTCAAAGTTCGTCCGTGTTCGCGTTGCTACCTTGCCTATCACAAAACCGTGTCGACTACGAAAACCAAACGACGAACCCCTTCAGCAACGGCAAAGATTTCGATCCGAGGTTGCCGTGTTCACAACCTCAAGGGTGTCGACGTCGATCTGCCCCGTGGAAAGCTGATTGCGTTTTGCGGTTTGTCAGGCAGCGGCAAAACTTCATTAGCGCTCGACACGCTCTACGCCGAAGGCCAACGAAGTTACATCGAGAGCTTTTCGGCTTACACGCGACAGTTCCTCCAGCGTCTCGATAAGCCGGATTGCGATTCGATTGATGGGATCCCTCCCGCGGTCGCGGTGACTCGTGCCGGTGGATCGAAAACGAATCGTAGCACGGTCGCAACCGCCACCGAAATCGCCGATCACCTGCGTCTACTGTTCGCAAAAAGCGCGACACTGTACTGCACCGGTTGTGGTAAGCCCGTCACCGCTGATGACCCCGCAAGTGCTGCCGAAGAGTTACACGGTAAGGGCGTTCGCGCGATGATCGGTTTTCCAATCTGGCTTCCCGATCGAACGTCCGGCGGCGAGATTTTGCTCGGGCTTCAGCAAGACGGCTTCGTGCGGATCATTGTCGACGGGGAGTCATTCCATCTGTCGGATTCTGATCGATCGTCTCTGGCAAAAAAAATCCCACGTAAAGGCACTGAGTGCATCGTCATCGTCGATCGGGTTTCTGCGGACAGCGATCTCGAACGGCTGACCGAATCAATCGAAACGGCGATGGGGGAAGGTCATGGTCGCGCGGTGATTTTGACTGAGTTCGGCGAAGCGGGCGAAGACAGCGCGACGCAATCCGACGGCGCTGATGTTGTTCGTGAAAGGCCGAGCGGATTTGGCAGGTTTCTCGTCGTCGATGGACGACCATTTCAGCGATCGATCATCAGTGATCAACGTCGATGTGATGATTGCGATCTCGACTACCCCGATCCTGTCCCGCGTTTGTTCAATTTCAACAATCCACTTGGGGCTTGTGAGAAATGCGAGGGTTTCGGGGAACTCGTCGACTTTGATATGGACTTGGTCGTCCCGGACAAATCGGTCTCAATCGCCGACGGGGCGATCGCTCCTTGGAATACTCCGGCTTATTCGCACGAACTTGACGAACTGCTTGCCTTGGCAGACGACTATGGCATCCCGGTAGATGTTCCATTTTCAAAGCTCAAGAAGAAGCAACTTCGGTTAATAAAGCAAGGCGTTCCGGAGCGAAAGTTTGGTGGGCTTGAAGGCTTCTTCGCGTGGCTCGAACGCAAGAAGTACAAAATGCACGTCCGCGTTTTTGCATCTCGGTACCGTAGCTATCGCCTCTGCGATCAGTGCGACGGAAAACGCTTCAAGCCGACGGCGTTGGCGTATCGGATTGGCGATCGATCGATCGCCGACATGTTGTCGATGTGTGCGAGCGAAGTGGCCGAGTTCTTTCAGTCGACGCCTCTGCCGCCAAAACAGCAGGCGATCGCCAAAGAACCGATGCGTCAAATCGATGATCGAATCGGCTACTTGCGATCAGTCGGTCTGGGCTATTTAGAGCTCGACCGCCCGCTTCGAACTTTGTCGGGCGGAGAAACGCAGCGAGTGGCGTTGACGAGTGCGCTTGGTGGCGATTTGGTCAATATGTTGTATGTGCTCGATGAACCCACCGCCGGGTTACATCCGGTTGATGTGGAGGCATTGGTCGATTGTGTGCGGCAGTTGTGCGATCGCGGTAACACTGTGATCGTCGTTGAGCACAACGACGTCATGATTCGGCAGGCTGATCATGTCGTCGAAATCGGGCCCGGTGCGGGGGCAAGAGGTGGTGAGATTGTCTTTGAAGGTTCGCCAAAGCAGTTGCTCAAATCAGACAGCTTGACCGGCGAATATCTCGTGGGAGCACGTGGCGCGACACTCAGGACACACCAACCGCGAGAACCACAGGGGCAGATACTCTTGAAGGGGGCATCGGGACACAACCTTCGCGATGTTGATGTCGAGATTCCTCTGGGGGTGCTCTGTGTCGTCACCGGCGTCTCTGGCAGCGGTAAAAGCTCGCTCGTTCAAGACACATTGCTGGCCGCAGTGCAGCAGCGGAAACTCGGACAGGCGGTCAAGCCGCTACCTTATCAATCCATCACTGGCCTAGGGCAAATCCAAGATTGTGTCGCCGTCGATCAATCGCCGATCAGTCGGTCACCGAGAAGCTGTCCGGTCACATTTTTGAAGGCCTTTGATCCGATTCGAAAGGTCTTTGCCGAAAGCCCAGAAGCAATAGCACGCGGCCTGACGCCAAGCCATTTCACATTCAATAGTGCCAAGGGACAGTGTCCCGCGTGTGAGGGCGCCGGTGTTCAGCAGATTGACATGCAGTTCTTGGCGGACGTTTCGATGCAATGTCCAGAGTGCCGTGGCACACGCTACCGAGATGATATTTTGAAAGTCCGTTATCGAGATCGCACGATCGCGGACGTCTTGGCGATGACGGCGCTCGAGGCCTACGAATTCTTTCGTGGTGCGGCCAAAGTGCAGGCAAAGTTGAAACGCATGATCGACGTCGGCATCGGGTATCTGCCACTTGGACAAGCCGCGACGACGTTGTCAAGCGGCGAAGGTCAACGGTTGAAGCTCGCCGCGTTTTTAGCTTCGGCCAGCCGTAAACGCACGCTGTTTATCATGGACGAACCGACCACAGGCCTGCACTTTGACGATTTGGTTCGTTTAGTCGACTGCTTTGACGCACTCATTGCCGACGGGCATTCGCTATTGGTCGTTGAACATAATCCGCTCTTGATGTTGTCGGCGGATTACCTGATCGATATGGGACCGGGGGCAGGCAAAGACGGCGGCCAAGTGGTCGCCGTCGGTACTCCCGATCAATTGAAGCAGAACCCCGATAGCCAGACGGGACGAGTCCTCGCATCGTCCGAATTCGCTTCTTCACCTCAGTGAATTGAAGCGTCCGCCGATCGTCGCTCGGCTCTCCGAGCCGTCAGCGGTTCGGGCGACGCGTTTAACTTAGAATACAGGATCAGTATCCGCTGGGGTTGGCTGTGTCGCCGACGTTGATTTCAGGTAGGCCGAGGTTTTTGCGGACTTCGTCCATCATCGATTTGGTCCGGCTGGCCCCGACACGCGAGATTCCCAATTCGCGAACTTTGACCAATGTTTCGGCGTCGCGAACGCCGCCGGCAGCTTTCACTTGTACATGCTCGGCGGCATGTTTTCGCATGAGCGTGAGATCTTCGATCGTCGCGCCACCGGTTCCGTATCCGGTCGACGTTTTGACCCAGTCCGCATTAAGGTCGCTGCAGATTTCGCACAATTTGATTTTGTGACGATCTTCGAGGTAGCAATTCTCGAAGATCACTTTGACTTTCTGCCCCGCCGCGTGCACCGGCTCGATCACTGCCTTGATATCGGCGGTGACGTAGTCCCAGTCTTCGCTAAGTACTTTGGAAATGTTAACCACCATGTCGAATTCTTGGCAGCCATCTTTGATCGCTTGTTCGGTTTCGGCGACCTTGATCGCGGTGGTGTGTCCGCCGTGGGGAAATCCGATCGTGGTTGAGGCTTGGACGGTGCTGCCGTCTAACAGTTCGGCACAGCGTTTCAAGTAGTAAGGCATGATGCAGACGCTTGCGACGTCGTAGGCCCGTGCCAATGCAATGCCTTCTTCGAGTGTTTGGTCGGTCATTGTTGGGTGCAACAATGAATGGTCGATCATCTTTGCTAGGTCTTCGTAGCTATGTGCCATCGGCTTGATCTCTCGATAAATTGAAAGAGGGGCGACTTGGGGGACAGCGACAAGTTTACCCGAGATCGCGTCTATCGCAGAGCGGGCAATTCCGGACGTTAGCATCCATCGACTCTCTTGCCGGACGATCGAGTCCGACGTCGGGACTCGATACTGAACTAGCGTGACCGTGGTGGCTGGCTGGAGAGGGTCCGTTGGGCTTCGATCACGCGAATCGCCTGCCGCGGTGTCATTGTCAACAATCGATCTCGGCCATTTCCATCGGGCGCAAATTCGGTGAAGCCTTCTTCATCGACCGAGACGCGGCCTGGTTGTGACAGCCCAAAGTACTGGTCTTCAGGCCGAACCGCATGCAGCACGCTCGTTAAATCCCAAGTCGGGCGGTCATGGTTGGGGCCACTGTGCAGCAAGTAGGCTTCGCGCACGATGTGGTGTGGCACATAAGCGAAATCGCGCGCGATGCTCTCCCGCGGGTATGGGGCTTCTAAACCGATTCGGAATTCACTCCAGACCACCGGGACTTCGTCCGGTGAAAGCTTCGCAAAACGCTGCATCGCATCGATTCCGTTGATCACGTTTGCTTCGGGATGTCGATCTTTATTCATCACCGGTCCAAAACTGCCGGCCATGACGGAAATCAGTTTGCATTTCTTTCGAATCAAATCGACGCCGGACAGTGAACTGAATTCGTCGCCATCGGTTTCCAACAGATCGGCAAGGTTGGTTGCCAAGCCGACTTGAATAATGACGACGCTGTGGTCTTCGCTAGCCGCCAGTACTTCGCGAAGCACATCAACGGCGGGAGGGACGTCATCGCTGGATTCGACGTCATGGGGATAGCGAAGTTTTTGGCCGTCGGTTGCTTTACAAACCTTTAAATAGGCGCTCTTTCGACGTTGAGCATCGCGAGTCGCACCGATCGACAGGTCGCCTCGCCCGTAAAACGTATTGACCGCATCGACGAAAGGTGCGGCGAGCGGATTGACCTTGGAAATCGTCACGGCCTTCAATTCGCATTCACCGCGATCTTGCAATGCATGGAGCATCGCGAGCGCCAGGACGTCGTCACAATCGCCAGTGATGTCCGTATCGAAGATCACCGGGACCGGAGTTGTTGATTGTGGTGCGAACAGCCCCTCTCGCAGATCTCGGTTGTCTTGTGCACTCCCGGTCACTGGCAACAAGACGATCGAACACAGAAATACGGCGACGAACGGAGCGACGAGGCGTTGATACATCAGTGGGTTTCTTTGGAGAGACGTTGTCGAAGTGAATCGAGTAGGACGGCTAGGATGATCACGCCGCCGGTGATTAGTTGCTTAATTGCATCGTCGACACCCATCTGTGCCAAACCCGATTGCAGAACCGCGATGATGAGAACACCGATGAATGAAGCGATCACGCTACCACGACCGCCCATCAGACTCGTGCCGCCGATGACACACGCGGCGATCGCGGATAATTCGAGTCCACGTGCCGCATTGGGGTCGGAAGTTAACAACCGACCGGTATGCGAAATTGATGCAAGTCCGCAGAGCAGGCCGCTGATCGCAAACGTCGCCACAAAAATCGGTGCCGTACGAATGCCGCTCATCTTGACCGCTTCCTTGTTCGTTCCGATCGCGATGCAATACCGGCCGTAAACCGTTTGGGTCAGAAGAAATTGGGCGATCAACACGGTCGCAATGGCGAACAAGAACGAGGGGGAAAGCGACAAGCCTTCGATCGGTTCTCCAAACCATTCAAATTTGCTGCCGATATAGATCGACTGATTGTCGGTAACAAGTTTGGTGCCCCCGCGGGCCATCTCCAGCATGCCCAGCGTCACGATAAAGGAAGGGATTGCGAACCAAGCGGATACGAATCCGCTAAGAAATCCGCAGCAAGTCGTCGTCAACACGCATAACGCAATGGCCGGAATGACACCGAGATCGTATTCGGTCATCGCAACTCCGATGACGGCCGCGCCGAGTGCGAGTAGTGATCCGACCGACAAATCAATTCCGGCGACGATCAATACCAACGTCATCCCGACCGATACAAATATCAAATCGGGGCTACTGTTGGCGATTGTTAATGCGGTTTGAATGCGAAAAAAATTGTCTGTCAAACTGGCGAATAAGATGATCAATATGATGAGCACGCCGAGCAGCCCGGCGTACTCGATGACTGCCGAAAAGATTCGGCGACGGAGGACGACGCCTCCGGAGGGAAGACGATCGGCACTGTTCATGCTCGCACCTCCGCAGGCATTTCGAAACTCGCTTGCAGGATCAAGTCTTCACTCCACTGGTCTCTTGAAAAGGTACGGATCAGGTGACCGTGATTCATCACCGCGATCGTATCGCAGGTTTCAAATAATTCATCCAAATCGCTGCTGACGATCACGATCCCTTTCCCCGACGCAGCGATTTCGTCAAGCAACTGATAGATCCGTCGACGAGCGCCGACGTCGATTCCACGAGTCGGTTCGTCAAACAGAAACACGTCGGCATCGTTGGCAAGCCATTTCGAGATGACGACTTTTTGTTGGTTACCGCCACTCAATGTACCGACAGGCTGTTCGATACTTGTGCACTTGGTTTGGAGCCGAACGCAGAGGTCTTCGCTCGTGTGTTCTTCGGCACGGCGGCGGATCAGCGAGAAATTCGAAAAACGCTTGCGAAGCGATGCCAGAGTGATGTTACTGCGGATCGGTTGTGGCAACAGCAAACCGTTATCCTTGCGATCTTCGGTCACCATTGCCAAACCGGATGCAATGGCTTGACGGGGGTGTTCGAATCGTTGCGGAGGACGATCGGCCACTTTTACGGTCCCGCTACTAGCTACGTCCGCACCAAAGATTGCTCGCAGTAGCTCGGTTCGTCCACTTCCAACCAATCCCGTGATGCCGAACTTTTCACCCGCTTTTACTTCGAATGAAAAGTGACGGACCGGTCCACAATGGATCTGATCGACTCGCAGCACCGGTGGTTTGTTCTGATCGATATAACTGTGGAACTGATGGGGTGGCGCGGAACTCGCATCGGGACCGACGCCGCTCATCAAGTCAACCATCTCATCAGTCGAGGTTGATCGAACGTCGCGGGTGCAGACATAACGACCGTCGCGAAGTACCGTGATTCGTTCGGCGATTTGCTTGATCTCGTCGAGACGATGCGAGATGTAAATCATCCCGACGCCTCGCTGTTTCAGTTCGGTCAACTGTTCGAAGAGGCGAGTCGTTTCCGAACCGGACAGCGCCGCGGTCGGTTCGTCCAAGATGAGCACTCGGCACTGTCGCGCGAGCGCAGCGGCGATTTCGACCATTTGTTGCTGACCGACGCCAAGATGACCCACTGGCGTGGACGGATCGAGATGTTCAAGTCCTAGTCGAGCGAGCGCCGATGTCGCGTCTTGGTGAAGCTGTTTGCGCCGGATCAATCCACCGGTATTGGGGAGGTCAGACAGAAACAGGTTCTCGGCGACCGATAGCGTGGGCAGCAGGTTCAGCTCTTGCTGGATGATTTGAACGCCCGCGGTCTCCGCTGCCTGCTTGTTTGTGGGGGCGAAAGCCTGGCCGCGCAGACGCATCGTGCCCGAAGTGACCGACGTTAAACCGGCGATCATTTTGCATAGCGTGCTTTTCCCGGCACCGTTGGCGCCTAGCAACGCATGGATTTCTCCAGGGACAAGGTCAAACGACACGTCACGCAACACGACCACTTTGCCGTATTGCTTGGTCATCCCCTGGGTCGTGAGGACTTCGGTCACGCCGCTATTCCTGCGTTGATGCTTCTGCGGAAGCGGCAATCGTTTCTGCCGTGACCAGGTCAACCGGCGTTTCTGTGTCGCCGATTGCTGTATCCGGATTGCTCAGTTTTTTAAGCGCTAGTTCGATTCCGAAGACGGCGAGTTGATCGGCATGCTGATCGGCGGTTGCCAAAACCTTCCCCGATCGCACGGCATCTTGGATTGCCGAGATATTGTCGAATCCGACGATCTGGACGGTGTCAGCCTTGCCGGCAGATTTGACGGCCGCGATCGCCCCGAGCGCCATCGTGTCGTTCGCTGCCAGGATGGCCTTTACATCCGGATGCTCACTCAGGATCGAGGACGTGATCGTGTTGGCATTGCTCATCTCCCATTGAGCGCTTTGCTTGGAGACAATTTCGGCGCCGAGTGCCTCCATCGCGTCTTCGAATCCGGCAACCCGTTGCTGCGAATTTGCAGCCGTTTGGATGCCTTCTAAGATGGCGACTCGGTCTCCGGCGGAAAGTTTCTTGGCCAAGTATTCACCGACCTTTTTTGCACCGGCGCGATTATCGGGGCCTACGAATGGAACTTCGATTTCCTCCGCCGCCAGAACTTCCGGGTCGAGTTTGTTGTCGATGTTCACGACCACAATGCCTTGCTTGATTGCTTTGCGAAGTGCCGGTGCCAGTGCTTTCGAATCCGCCGGCGCGATCACGATCGCGTCGACGCCCGCGGATACCATTTCATCGACCAACGCTACTTGACCGCTCAAATCCGTTTCTTCTTTGATGCCGTTGACGATCAAGGTGTACTGCTCGGAATGGGCTTCGGCATGTTCACGCGCCCCATCGGCCATCGTCGAGAAAAACTCGTTGGCGAGTGATTTCATGATCAACGCAACTTTCGGTTTGCCGTCTCCGTCCGTCCCTGATCCGGTCGGATCGGAAGCGGACTTGGTGCATCCCGCGATGGCGGCGCTGAAGAGCAACAGGAGTGCGATTGATTTTCGCATGTCGATTTCGGGTGGGCAGGAGGGGGGGAAGTTTCCAACGACCTTAGATCGTGGCCCGTCGTGGTGAGGGCGGGCTATCTTATCAGACAGGCGTTCCGATTGCGTCGGTCGGGAAAGAATTCGAATGCGCGACTACGCAAACTTTTCGATCAACTGTGTTTTGATTTCAGCGTTTGACGGTCGGGGGGCGCGTTTCGCGTGTCGAAGGTGGCGCGTTTTGAGCGGATTACAAATGGGCGTTCGATCCCTATCCTGCGTCGAGTTCATCCGCCTTTGAAGTTACAGCGTCTGCGGTTGGAAGACTCGGTTGTGCACCAGCCACCGAGGCGGCCAGCGCACCGGCGATGTTTGCAAGTCGAACAGCCCGGTCAAGGGGAACGCCTGAGGCGAGTCGAACGGCGAGGGTACCGGCAAACGCATCGCCTGCGGCCGTGGTGTCGACCGCCTTGATCGTGATCGGTTCGATCAAGCGGGCTCCCATGCCGTCGTCAACGATGGTGCCGCGATCTCCCAGCGTGATGATCGCAACGTCCGGCCCCGATGATCGCAGTTTTGCCGCCAATTGTTTGGCTTCTTCGACCGTGCCGCAACGATCTCCGGCGATCGTGACTGCTTCCGTTTCATTGGGACAAAGCACGTCGACGTCAAGCATCGTGGCGGGTAAAGCTTGTGCGGGTGCCGGGTCTAGAATCACTTTCACGCCGGCTTGTCGAGCGATCGCGATTGCCGCTTCGACCGTCTCTCGTGGGGTCTCGAGTTGCACCATCAAGACGTCGCTTTGCCGAATCGCATCCCCGTGCCGCTGGACATCCGCCACGGTGACTTCGCCGTTCGATCCGGGCACAACAACGATGCTGTTTTCACCGCTCTTTTCGACTGCGACGATGGCGACACCTGACGCGGTGTCCGCCGTCGTTTCAACGCAGGTACAGTCGACGCCTTCGGACACAAGGTGTTCACGCAATGTCTTGCCGAAGCCATCATCTCCGACTCTCCCGATCAATCGCACTTCCCCTCCGGCTCGCGCCGCGGCGACGGCTTGGTTGGCTCCCTTTCCTCCGGGAATTTCCTCAAATGCTTCGGCGGTAATCGTCTGGCCTGGCAACGGCAAGTCGGCGCAGCGGACGACCAAATCCATGTTGATCGATCCGAGTACGGTGATCTTGGGGCAGTTGTGTGGCGTGGGGGGCATGATGAGAGCGAACGCATTCAGGGAATCTACGGCTACTGACATGGTGTGTCAGGTCGAGGCCGAAAACGATGATGGGTGTCGCAGTTTAACGAATCGTTGCGGCGGATGGTTCCCTCGATCGGAAGGGTTTGGCGCGGATCGAACCCGAGTCGATGCGGTTTTGGGGCGTTGGTCAACCGGGGAGGATCAAGCCGACTTTTCAAAACAGTGAGATTCCGCGATGCTTTCGCACTTGCCGCGTGTGTTTTAAAGTTGTGTTCTGTGACGTCAAGAATGCGTCGCTCCAAGCGGGGGTTGGCTCATTTACGCTTGTAACCGAGCGTTCGCTTTGTTTGCCCTCCCCGGCCGCTCAAGCGTCCGACCCTCCCGCAAACGGGAGGGTGAAAAGAAGGGGGGCGACGCGAGGGCGTGAAGAGAAAGGCTCCATTACGGTTTGACCAAGCAACCGACGGGCGTTTGCTTGGTTTAGTTATGTCTGTAACGGTATTCGACTCGATTGGTCTCGAGAATTTAATTGAGTCGCTGCGTTCAGCTTGAGACGTCTCGGTTTCGATATCAAGCGATTCACAACAGCAAACCACCTGAGCTAGGCACCGATCTTATTTCATCACCGAATCGTTGAACCCATCATGGAAATTTGGCCTGCAATTGATCTTCGTCATGGCAAACCTGTTCGATTACGTCAGGGGGATTATGACCAGCAAACGACGTTCGGTGACGATCCCGTTGAGTTCGCGATCAAGTGGAAGGAGCTTGGCGCTAAGCGACTCCATCTCGTCGACCTCGATGCGGCTCGCGGAGATGACCCGACCGCAAATCGGGATGCCGTCCGGCGGATCGTTGCCGAGACCGGATTGCCTTGTCAAATGGGCGGCGGTGTCCGCGATGAAGCAGCGATCGAATCATTGCTGGCTCTCGGACTCGCTCGATTGGTCGTCGGTTCGGCTGCCCTGAAACGTCCCGATTGGTTCGCTTCGATGTGCGATGCCAACCCCGGAAAGCTGGCCGCCGGGATCGACGCCCGGGACGGGATGGTCGCTACCGATGGATGGTTGGAAACCAGTACGACGCCTGCGGTCGAATTGGCTCAAGACCTTCGCAAAAAAACGCCTAACATCGCGGCGATCATCTACACCGACATTGCCCGTGACGGCATGATGAGCGGGCCAAACTTCGATGGTTTACAGCAGATGGCTGACGCAACCGACATCCCGTTGGTCGCCAGCGGTGGCGTGACACACTACGACGACGTTTCAAAGCTGGTCGAAATGGGAATGCCGGCAGCAATCGTCGGACGCTCGATCTATGATGGAGTCATGCAACTGGACCAAGTGATCGAGATCGCCGGAGACCGCTAGACAATGAAGGGTTTGTTCTGCACCGAGTTGAAACAGTCATTTTCACAACTCTGTTTGTTTGTAAGCAGGATTGTTCTGGTCTCTATCGCGCTCGCCGTCGTTAACATCGGGGCAGTGTCGAACGCCCAGCCACCGACGCCGGGGTACAAAAAGTTACCGCCCGATGGCATTCAAATCGATGCGGCCGATCGGCAGCGATTACAAGTCCGCCTCGACGAACTCAAGAATCGAGCGACGCAAACGGTTCAACAATCAAGTGACCCCGAGGTTTGGTATGCCGATGTCGCGGTGCTGACTCGGGCGGTTGACTTGGCGATTAACCAAAACTTGTTTTTCAAACCCGCACATGTCAACGATGCATCCAAGCTGCTTGATGAAGCCGATCGCCGTTTGGAAGCAGTCGTTGCCGGTGACCGAGGTTTGAAACTGCTCGGATTTGACCCGGACAAAACTGCGAAACCACAAACGTTGGTCGCCGGATTTGTTTCGCGAATCGATGACTCGGTACAGCCATTTGGGATCGTCGTACCGGCTGGTTATTCGTTGCCCCAACACGAGCAAGCTTTTCGAACCGATATCTGGTTACACGGTCGAGGTGATACCAAAACGGAGATCCCATTTTTGACCGAGCGGATGAACAAAGTTGGGCAGTATGCTCCCCGAGATACCTTTGTTATTCATCCGTTTGGACGGCACTGCAATGCCTTTAAATTCGCCGGCGAGACCGACGTTTATGAAGCCCTTCAGGCGGCAGAGCGATACTTCCGCATCGATTCACAGCGAACCAGTATTCGTGGTTTTTCGATGGGCGGAGCCGGCTGTTGGCACTTCGCCGTTCATGACCCGACGCGTTGGATGGCGGCTAACCCGGGAGCCGGTTTTGTTGACACCATCGTCTATCAAGGGTGGCAAAACGAGATGCCATTTAATAAGACGCCGACGATGGAAAAATTGTTGCGGTGGTATGACGTCTTGCCATGGGCGAACAATCTCCGCGGAACCAATGTGATTGCCTATAGCGGCGAGGTTGACAAACAGAAGCAGGCCGCCGATCGCGTGGCCCAAAAGGTCGATGAGTTGGGCTTTGAATTTCCGTACGTGATCGGTGCCGAAATGGGGCACAAGATCAATCAAGAATCGGTAGCCAAAATCGATCAACAAATCGCATCGTGGGCTGGCGATGTCGCACCGCTACCAAAGCCCAAAGTGGAATTTGTGACTTATACGCTACGATACAACACCGCCGATTGGGTTCGCATCACGGGGATGGTGGAGCATTGGACGAAAGCGTCCGTCAAAGCAACGGTTGATACCGATGCGGCCTCGATTGAGATGAATACCGAAGGCGTCACGCACCTCGAACTGGATTTTTCGCGTTCCGGATGGGCCGGGAAATCTGACGTGGTTGACGTCACGATCGATGGTCAGCAAGCGACCTTGGTCGACATGGGCAACTCGCGAGGTTTTCAGTGCCGGTTGATTCGACAGGATGACGGCGAATGGACAAAACAATCGTTCGGGCAACAGCCTCTTCGTAAGCGACCGGGATTACAAGGTCCGATTGACGATGCGTTTTGCGAACGGTTTGTGATCGTCTTGCCCAGTCGGCCCGCGCGGCACGGGCGAGTCCAACGCTGGATCGATCGGGAGACCGATTATTTGCAAAGCCGCTGGAAACGCTTGATGCGCGGTGACATCCAAGTCGTCCAAGATCGTGATTTGACTGACGATCAGATCGCCACTTGCAATCTCATTTGCTTTGGCGACTTCAGCAGCAACCGCGTCTTATTTAATGTCGCAGACTCGCTACCGATTCGCTGGACTCGGCAAACGCTAGTGGTTGCCGGAAAAAGTTATGATCCGGCCGACCACGCACCGGTGATGTGCTTTCCGAATCCGATGAATCCCTCGCGGTACATCGTCGTGAATAGTGGCATGACGTTTCGCGAGTTTTCCAACGTCAGTAATAGTCGCCAGATCGCAATGCTGCCTGATTATGCCGTCATCAACGTGACCGAAGAAGACGATTCGATTTTTCCCGGAACGGTTGTCGATCAGGGTTTCTTTGATGAGCAGTGGCAGTTCGCTGGGGGTGGCAACTAACAATGATGATCATCGCAACTGTTAGTTGCCTCGTTGGACTTATCAATTCGGGAGTGATCAATCAGTCGACGGGCGTTCGCTCGGTGACTGCTATGAAACCATCGCTAAGCAGGCAAACACGAGTCTTTGGGTTTAAACATCTGGATAACACCTTCCCGCTTGCGGGAGGGTCGGACGAGCAAACGGCCGGGGAGGG